>NZ_CAJTUJ010000023.1 GCF_910579375.1 uncultured Rikenella sp. | reverse complement strand
GGTCAGACACGGCCAGAGCATCCCGTAGGGATGCGCTCTGAAGTTTTTTTGGTTCTTTTTGTTCACAACCGACGCTGCCAGCGAGGGCAATGCAAACGTAGTTTGCCAATTGCCGAGCGGCGAGGAGGAAAACGAGCGGAGCGAAGTTAAAAAGAACAGTATCAGCCGGGGCAAATACGGATATTCGAACGAAATAAAAAGATTAATGTTTGACCGGTCGGTAGAACGTGTCTCGTTCCACCGGTTCGAATCCCGCCGCCCGCACCAAATTTTCCATTCGTTCCGTCAAGAGCCGCGGTCGTTGATCCTCCGCCCCCGCCATCGAATAGATTTTGGTCGTGTCGTCGATGGTGCCGTCGATGTCGTCCGCGCCGAACGAGAGCGCCAGCTCCGTCGCTCCGATTCCCAGCATCGGCCAGTAAGCCTTGATGTGCGGGATGTTGTCCAGGTAGAGCCGTGAGAGCGCCATCATCTTCATATCCTCCGGTAGCGAGACCTCGCCCACCGCCGACATGGAGTTGTGCAGGTTTCTGTATTTCAGCGGGATAAAAGCATCGAATCCATGAGTCCGATCCTGTAGCTCCCGCAGCCGGCGCAGGTGATCGATTCGGTGTTCATAGCTCTCGATGTGCCCGTAGAGAATCGTGCAATTGGTGGAGATGCCCAAGCCGTGCGCCGCTTCATGCGTGGCGAGCCACTCTTCCGCCGTCGGTTTTTCAGGGCAGATCCGTTCCCGAATTTCCGGTGCGAAGATTTCGGCCCCGCCGCCCGGAATCGCCTCCATGCCCGCCTCTTTGAGCCGTTGCAGTCCTTCGGCGAGCGTGAGCCCCGCTTTGGAGATGATGTAGTGCAGTTCCACCGCCGTGTAGGCCTTGACCGCTACGTGGGGCAGCTGCTTTTTCACCCGCCGGATCATCTCGCAGTAGTAGTCCCAATCGTGCTCCGGATGTACCCCGCCCACGATGTGCACCTCCGTAATCGGTTCTCCGCGCCGTTCGGCGGCCAGTTGTTCCACCGCGTCGAGATCGTGGTACCAGGCATCCGGTTCGCCCGCTCCGCGCCGATAGGAGCAAAAGCGGCAGCGGAATACGCAGATGTTGGTCGGTTCGATGTGGATATTCCGATTGTAATAGACCTCGTTGCCCGATACTTGCCGTTTGCGGGCCACGGCGAGGGTGCCCAACAAGGCGATCGGCGCTTGGCGCATCAGGGTGAGCGCTTCGTCGTCGGTGAGGCGGTGGCTTGTCGCCGGATTTTCCGGGTTCAGCAGCGCTGTGGCGATCTGTTCGACTTCGGGTGCGAGGTGCAGGTGGTGAAGCAGCGGAGTATTCATGGCACTAATCAAGGAGAGACGGAGTGGAGGGTTCCTACGAAAAAGCCTCCTTATCCCGCTCCGGTGGGGAAAAGAAGGCTCGACGGGCCTTGAAAATCAAAAAGCCCCCGTATCGAATGGAAGGTGTATAACCTATGCCTGACGGAATTCGTCCGAAACGGTCAGTTTCTTACGCCCCTTGGCCCGCCGTGCCGCCAGCACGCGCCGTCCGTTCGGAGTAGACATACGTTCACGGAAACCGTGTTTGTTGACGCGTTTCCGTTGCGAAGGTTGGAAAGTCCTTTTCATGATTATCTTCTATTTTCTTGATTTACAACGCGGTTTGCCGACACGAGGCCGGAATTGCAGGGCAAAGATACGCTTTTTCCCGGTTCCTGCAAACAGCCCTGTTGCCGAAGCGCCTATTTTTTAGGCAGGACGAGTACTTTCTTGGTCTGGAAAAAGTCGCCGTCGAACCAGGTGGAGACCGGAAGCTGTTCGGTTCGTCGTCCTGCGGCGGCGATCTCTTCGTCCAAATCGCCCCCTTTCAGATAGATAATGCCGTAGATTGTCCGTCCCCAGGTCCAGCCGACGAAGGTACGCAGGTCGGTCACGGCGCGGCTCACGACCCAGTCGAACCGGCTGCGTCCGCCGTCCAGCTGTTCGACGCGGCTGTGTTCGGCCCGTACGTTGTCGAGCCCCAGCGCCGTGGCGATCTCTTGTACGACGCGTATCTTTTTGCCGATGGAGTCGACGAGTGTGAACTGGACGTCGGGATAGAAAACGGCCAGCGGAATTCCCGGAAAGCCGCCGCCGCAGCCCACATCCAGAACGGTCTCGCCGGGTACGATCAGCCCGGTGCGGGCGATGGCGAGCGAGTGGAGGATGTGGTGTTCCTCGATCTGGTCGATGTCTTTGCGCGAGACGACGTTGATCCGGGCGTTCCACTCGCGGTAGAGGTCGGGCATGGCGGCGAACTGTTCGCGCTGCCGCGGGGTGAGGTCGGGAAAGTAGCGGTCGATGAGTGACATGCGTGTGGGGTCAGAGCAGTTTCCTGTCGGTAATCAGTGTGCAGAGCTTTTCGCGGGCCCGGTGTATCCGGGTTTTGACGGTGCCGATCGGCAGGGCGAGCTGTTCGGCGATCTCTTCGTAGGAGTATTCGCGGACGAAGCGCAGTTCGATCATCGTGCGGTAGTGGGCCGGAAGTTCCTCCATCAGGGAGTCGAGCTGGCGGCTGTTCTGGTGCGAGATGATCCGCTCTTCGGGGTTCGGGGTGTCGCACGGCGGGTTGATGCGCCCGTGCCGCTCGCCGTCGGGCTCGTCGATCGAGAGGGTGTTGCCTGCCGACCGTCTCCGCCGGGCGTAGTCGATGCACAGGTTCCGGGCAATGGTGTAGATCCATTGTCCGAAGGTGTAGGCCGGATTGTATCGCGAGAGGTTGAAGTAGGCTTTTACGTAACTCTCCTGCAAGATGTCTTCGGCGTCGCGTTCGTCGGTGCATTTGGCGAGCACGGCGGCCCGGAGCGTATGCCGGTAGCGTTCGAAGAGGGCTTCGTAGCAGGTGGCGTCGCCGGCCAGCGTGCGTTCGATCAGTTCCTGGTCGTTCGGCGGCGGTAGGGTCATATCCATAAGCGCTGGCTGGGTCTGAGTCGGCGTCCGATCCAGTGGAACAGTTCGCCGACGGGTGCGCAAAAGTCGTGCGCGATGTAAGCCCACAGGATGCGCCGTTCGCCCACCCGCCGGGCAATCATCCGGACGGTGGCGAGCATCGCGAGCTCCCGCAGGGCGAAGAGGCCGATGCCTGCGATCCACAGCACCGGCGGCAGCAGCACGCCGAGGGCGATCGTCGCGGCGATCAGCAAGGCGCGGGTCAGCAGTTCGAAAAAGACGGTCGCCCTGACCCGCCCCGGGTAGAGGTCGAATCCGGCGCCGCGGTAGCGTTGTTCGGCCCGCCACCAGCGTATCCCGCCCCACTGGAACTGGCGCATGGTGGCTCCGGGGTTGAGCATGACGCTGGTGCGCCGTGCGCATACCGGGGCGACTTTCTGGACAAAGAGGTCGTCTTCGCCGAGGGTCATCCGCAGGTGGGTGTAGCCTTTGTTGCCGAAAAAGAGGCGTTTGGTGTAGCCGATGTTGTTGTATATCCCGCGGTAGACGTGCCCGCGGATGGCTGCGTTGAGGTAGCGGATCGAGGTGGTGAGCCGCTGGCACCGCATGATTTTGTTGGCGATGCCCGGTCGGCGTTGGATGCCGGTGTAGCCGACGACTAATTGCCCTCCGTTGAATCCCCGCGCCATGATCGACAGCCACTTGTCCGACGAGGGTATCGAGTCGGCGTCGGTGAAGATGATGTTGTCGTACCGCGCGGCCTTGATACCGACGGTGAGGGCCAGTTTCTTGCTGTGCCGGAAGACGGGGTCGGCCTTGATGGTGGTGAATCGCAGGTGGGGGTATTGGGCCTGCATCATGACGAGTTCGTCGGTGAGGTCGATTTCCGACCCGTCGTCCACGACGACGACTTCGTAGTTCGGGTGTTTCTGGGTGAGGAGTTTCGGCAGGTGTTCGGTCACGTACTCCGGGTCATCGGCCACGACCACGACGACCGAAACGGGCGGTGTGCCGGCCCCTTCGGGTTCGCGCAGGCTGTGCCGGTGGGTGGCCACGCGGCCGTAGCGTAACCAGTAGACGAGCTGGACGATGGCGCAGAGAGCAAGCAGCAGTGTGAGGTAGATTTGATAGGGAGGATATTGGTCGATAAACTCTTTCATGCGCAGTCGGGTGAAAGATATATTATATCCGCCGGAGCGGCTCCGCAAATATACGATAAAAAATCGGGGGAAAAGGTGTGTTTTACACCAACGATTTCCGTTCGAGTTCCAGGAGCCGGATTTTGCGTTGAATCCCTGCGCTGTAGCCGGTGAGCGAGCCGTCGGAGCCGATGACGCGGTGGCAGGGAACGAGGATCGGCAACCGGTTTCGTCCGTTGGCGTTGGCCACGGCGCGCACAGCAGCGGGCCGTCCGATCATGGCGGCCTCTTCGGCGTAGGAGCAGGTGCGACCGTACGGAATCCGTAACAAGGCCGACCAGACCTGGAGTTGGAACGGGGTGCCGAGCAGGTGGAGGGGTATGTCGAACCGGGTGCGTCTCCCGGCGAAATACTCCGAAATCTCTTGTCGCAGCCGGTCGAGATGGGGATGGGGCTCATCCCGTATCTCGACTCTCTGCGGCAGGTGCTTGAATAGGTCGTTTACGCCGCGTTCGAGGTGTGCTCCTTCGGCGAATTCGAACAGGACGATGCCCTGTTCGGAGGCGATGGCGATCATCGTGCCGAGCGGGGTGTCGACGGGCTGACGGTAGAGCTTCGGTTCCGAGCGCATCGGGTGTCGAGCGGAGGGATCGAGACGGATTACAGCAGGAACGAAAGCCCGATATTGACCTGTTGTACGTTCGGCCCTTTGTCGCTCACGAAGATACTCTGCGGATAGTAGCGTGCCGATACGGCCACCCACCGATAGCCTATGTTGCACTCCACGCCGTAGTGGAAATTTCTCAGGTTCAGGCTCGAATGCTGTTTTTCGGTATGCTTGGCGCCCGTCTCGTCCAGGTATTTCACTTTGGTGTGTCCCTGGAGCCGGAGTCCGCCGACGACGCCGAAGTTGATGAAGCCTGGAGCCCGTTTCCCCGCTTTGCTGCGTCCGAACTGGAACTCGGCGAGCAGCGGCAGGTTGAGGTACATGGTGGTCAGTTTCGTTTTTTTGAAATCGACTCCCGGTCTGTCGTATCGGTAGTCCGGCACGATGTAGCCGTTTTCGTCCTGTGTCAGGGTGATGTCGCGGTCGAACCGGAAGTTGTTGATTTCGAATCCGAGCCCGGTGATGAGGCCGAAGTGGCGGTTGGAGACGATGGTCAGGTCGACGAGATTGACGTTCACGCCGATCGATTTCGGACTCTGGCGCAGGTATTCCGCTCCGTTCGGCAACTTCATGCTGCCGAGGTTCCGCACCAGGCCGTTGTAATAGATGCCGACGCCCGACCAGTGGCCGCCGTACCATTTCCACCGTTTGGGCACGCGTCCGGAGTATGGGCTCGATCCGGAAATCAGGTCGATGTTGGTCTGTGAAGGGGTCTGCGTTACAATCAATTTTTTTTGTGATCCGATGTTCCGCACGATGATCGTATCTGCTCCGCCGCCGACCCGTTCGGTGCTGTCGATCTCTTGTGCCGTCGCCGGCCGGAGCAGGAAGAGGGCGCCGAGGGTGAAGAGCAGGTGTAAGGGTTTTTGCATGGTTTTCATATCGTTAGGATAGATGGCTTCCGGAGAACCGGTAGGACAAATATACGATAATTCGGAAGAAATGGCAATCGCCGGTCGTGTTTTGCGCTTGTTCGGCCGGTGTGGCATTGTCGTTGGGGCCGAACGGCCCCGCCCCGGGCTACCGCAGCCTCAATACGGGCACGCTGAGCGACGTCAGCAACAGCGGGTTCAGTTGGTGTTCCGCGACGAGCGGTATTCATGGAGTGTATTTGAATTTCGGTGTAACGTGGCTCAATCCCGGTCTTGCAAATAATCGTGCCTATGGTTTTCAGTTGCGTTGCCTCTCGGAATAAACGGGGAAGAGCGGCACCTCCCCTCCCCGGGCTATCGTGATCGGGGTACGGGCGCGCTGAACAGCGTCGGCAACCACGGTTACAGCTGGGCTTCCACGGTCAGCGGTGCCAATGGCATGCACTTGGATTTCTACGTGACGCGCCTCACTCCCAGCGACGCGTACCACCGCGGCTACGGTTTTCAGTTGCGCTACCTCTCGGAATAAACGGAACGGCAGAACAGACGCTGACGGGATAACGACCGGTGCCGTGACGGGGCGTTTCGTGTGCGGGTTTTTGCTCTATTTTTTTGGTGTGTATCGGGTTTCCGTTGTATTTTTGTCCGGAAAGCACCGACTTTTTAGCCCCGGCATGCACCTATTCTATATACCCGATATAACGGACGGAGCCGACCTTTATACGCTGGCGGACGACGAGGCGCGCCATGCGACCGGCGTGTTGCGCCTGCGGGGCGGCGACCGGGTGCGGCTGACGGACGGATGCGGCGGGTGGTATGAGGCCGAGATCGTGGCGGGGGCGACGCCGAAAGCCTGTCGGGTGCGTATTCTGTCGCGCGAGGCGGAGCATGGGCGGCGGCCTTATCGGCTGCATGTGGCGATCGCGCCGACCAAAAACATCGACCGGTACGAATGGTTTCTGGAGAAGGCCACCGAAATAGGGATCGACCGCATTACGCCGCTCGTGTGCGAGCATTCCGAACGGAAGACCGTTCGTCGGGATCGGGGCGAGAAGATTGTTCTTAGTGCTGTGAAACAGTCTCTTAAGGCTTACGTGCCGCGGTTGGACGAGGCGACGGCATTCCGGGATTTCGTCGCTGCGACCGATATGTTGTATCGGAGTCGTTTTGTGGCCTATTGCGACGAGGGGACGCCGCTGGCGGAGCGGATCGCATTGTTTCCCGCTTTGCGGGACGCGGCGGTCGATGTCTCGGGCGCGGAATTTTGCGTGCTGATCGGGCCGGAAGGGGATTTTTCTCCAACGGAGATCGCGGCGGCGAGGGGTGTCGGCTTTGTTCCTGTCTCGTTGGGGGAGAGCCGCTTGCGGACGGAGACGGCGGGGGTGATGGCGGCAGCGATGGCGCAATTGGCGGCGAAAAACACCACGAGAAACGATTGATACGAAAGCGGATAATTTCGTTGTTGGTGTTGGAGAAATATTTCCGGATGACCGGACAACTGATCTCCGAAACGACCGAACGGTCGGCCGGGCGATAGAACAATCATACTGATTATGGATTGGACCAATATATTTACGATGCTGGTACTGGGCAGTTTGCTGCCTTTTGCCGTTCCCGGCGTGCGGTTCCAGGGGATTGTGGCGGCGGTGGTGATTGCCGTCGGCGCTGTGTTCGCGGCGGTGGCGGGAGTGACGGCCATTGTGTTGCCTGCTGGGGTGACGGTGCCGGCCGGCGATTTCGTGCTTCCCGAGATGGATGCCATCGGAGGGGTTTTTGCCTTGGCCGTGGCCATTAGCGGCGTGGCGTGCTCGGTGTACGCCGTGGGATACCTGCCGGGGCATGCGACGGGGAAAAATCAGGTGCAGACGGGGTTGCATTTCGCGGCTTTAGTGGCGCTCTTCTACTCGATGCTCGGGGTGATCGGGGCGAAGGATACCTACGGCTTCTTGTTCTGGTGGGAGTTGATGACCCTCAGCTCGTTCGTGCTCGTGATGTTCGACGGGGAACGGAAAGAGGTTTTGCATGCGGCGGTGGGGTATCTCGTTCTGATGCACATCGGCTTTTTCCTCTTGTTGGGCGGCTTCGTGGCGCCGCAGGGCGGAGAGGCGTTTTTTGCCGGACGAGGGATGATCGTACCGGCTTTTCTGCTCTTTCTGGTCGGCTTCGGACTCAAGGCGGGGATTTTTCCGCTGCACAT
The DNA here is from genome assembly GCF_910579375.1 of uncultured Rikenella sp. Classification (GTDB taxonomy): domain Bacteria; phylum Bacteroidota; class Bacteroidia; order Bacteroidales; family Rikenellaceae; genus Rikenella. Next base: position 18,315 of record NZ_CAJTUJ010000023.1, on the reverse strand, counting down.
GTGGTTGCCGGTGGCTCATCCGGCGGCTCCGTCGCACGTCTCGGCCATGATGTCCGGGGTGATGATCAAGATGGGGATCTACGGAATCGTGCGGTCGGCTTTGGCTTTGACGCCGGACGGAATCTTTGCCATGGGGCTGCTGGTTTTCGTGCTGGGGGCGGTGACGGCGGTCTTCGGGATCGCCCGGGCAGCGGTGCAGACCGATATCAAACGGCTGTTGGCCTATTCGTCGATCGAAAATATCGGGATAATCTGTCTCGGGATCGGGCTGGGGCTGTTGGGCCGGTCGGTCGAGAGCGACTTTCTGGCCTATGCGGGGTTCGGCGGAGCGTTGTTGCATGTGCTGGGGCACTCCAACTACAAGACGATGCTCTTCCTGGGGGCGGGATCGGTGGTAGCGGCGACACATAATCGGGATATGAACCGTTTGGGGGGATTGCTTCGGCGGATGCCGGTGACGGGCATTCTCTTTCTGGTGGCGACGATGGCCATCTGTACGGTGCCGGGGCTGGTGGGATTCGCTTCGGAATTCGTGCTTTTCGACGGCCTGTTCGAGGCGATTACCCGGGGCGAGATGGTCGCTGCTGCGGTGGCGGGGATTGTGGCTTTGGCGTTGGTGGGGGGCTTGACCCTGATGACCTTTACGAAGGCTTACGGGATTACCTTCCTCGGAAATCCGAGGGGATGTGCGGCGCGGGAGGCGCATGAGGTGGGAGCGGTGATGCTTTTGGCGCAGGTGCTGCCTTTGGCCGGGATTTTGGCCGGGCCGGTGCTCTATCCTTATATTGTGCTCGAAAATGCCGATGTGCTGTTCGGGGCGCGGTACTATGCCCAGCCGATGATCGACCGGATGTGGATCGTCGAGGGGGTGATGGCGGGGGTGGTGTTGCTGACCGTCGGGTTGGTTTTCCTGAAACAGTGGCTGAATCGGAGGGCGGGGGTCGCGAGCGTGCGGCGGCCGACGTGGGGGTGTGCTTTCACGGCGCCGGACAAGCGGATGCAGTACACCGCATCGTCGTATAACCGCGAGTTGCAGACCATGTGGGGCGACCGGCAGCGGGAGGCGACCTCGTCGGCCTTGCCGGAAGAGGAGATCTTTCCGGCGGAGCGTGCTTTCTCGACCGAGGATCGCGATACCACGGCCCGGGCCGTGACCCATTGGTTCGCCCGTATGTTGAGGCGGTGGACGGCGCGGCTGGCCCTCTTCCAGACGGGAAAGACGAACCACTATGTGCTCCATGCGTTGGTTTTGTTCGTGTTGATTCTGATATTGTCGCTCTGCGGGGCGTTGTAACGATTCGACGGTTATGTTTATCATTCCTTTATTTTTGATTCTGGTATCGGCGGTGTGCATCAAGGGGGTTGTCAATAAGACCCGCGCACGGCTGGCGGGGCGCAAGGGGGTTCGCTTCTTTCAGCCGTTGCTGACGGTGGGTGTTTTGTTGCAGAAGGGCGAAATTTACAGCACGTCGGCGACCTGGCTCACGCGCACGGCTCCGGCGCTCTATCTGGCGACCACGCTGGGGGCGGTGTTGCTTTTGCCGTTGGGGATTTTTCCGGCGGCGGTGAGCTTTTACGGGGATTTTATTCTGTTCGCCTATTTGCTGGGGTTCGGGAAACTGGCTTTGGTGCTGGCGGCGTTGGAGAGCGGAAGCAGTTTCCAGGGGATGGGATCGGCACGTGAGGTGCTGTTTTCGATGTTGGTCGAGCCGTGTTTCTTCCTGCTGGTCGGGACGTTGGCGATGGTGACGGGCTACGGGTCGTTCAGTTCGATTTTCGCTACGTTCGATAATGTGTCGATGGATTGGCTGATGCTTTCGTTGGTGATGGGGTATGCTTTTTTGAATGTGGCATTGGTGGAGAACGGCCGGTTGCCGGTGGACGATCCGCGGACGCATTTGGAGCTGACGATGGTGCACGAGGCGATGGTGTTGGATTTGTCGGGGGTGGATCTGGCGTTTATTCAGGTGGCGGGGTGGCTGAAACTCTCGATCTGGGGGGCGTTGCTGGTGAATGTGGTGGTTCCGGGCCAGGTGGAGGGATGGATGCTGGCGGGTTGGTTTTTGGTGGCGATGGCTGGTTACGGGGTTTTGGTCGGTGCGGTGGAGTCTTTGATGGCTCGCAATCGGATGACGAAGAATGCCACCTATTTGGCGACCGTATCGGCGATCGGTTTGTTGGGTTTCGGTGTGGCTTACGTACTGATGACCAGCGGGCTGAGTTAGGGAAGGGGTTTCTATTGTCTGCTGCGGATGCGCGGACGAAGAATGGGACGAGGATTTGGGCTGAGGCTGCCCATTGCCCACCGCGGGCACGCCCCGTTTATTCCGAGAGGCAACGCAACTGAAGACAGTAGCCACGATCGGTTGTCGTATGCGGGCCGGTATTCGTCATATCGAAACGCATACGCATCCCGTAGATGCCGCTGACCCCAGCCGCCCAACTGTAACCATGGCTGCCGACGCTCCACAACGCTCCCTCGCCGCGGTCGCGGTAGCCCGGGGCGGGGCGACCAAAAATAGACGAACAATTAAATAACAACCCCTTATGTTGTTGCTATTCATTATTATATATGCCGTTTCGTTACTCTACGCCGCCGTCACCGAAAGGTTTCGGCACTATGCGTGGATCGTCGGCATGCAAGGGTGGTTGCTGATGGGGATCGCCCTGATGCAGCTCGGACCCGGCGAAGGACTCGGAACCAAAATCTTCGTGATTGCCGAGACCGTCGCTTGCAAAGGGATACTCGTGCCGTATCTGCTCTTTCGGATCATCCGGCGCACCCGGATCAATCGCGTGAGCAGGAGAGCCATGTCCGCTTTCGGATCGTTGCTCCTCTCCGCCCTGGTGCTCGTCGTGAGCCTCTCGATCACCCGGTGGGTCGATGACTCGCAGCTCAACACCCTCTTTTTCGGCGTATCGCTCTTCGGACTCTTGACCGGGCTCGTGCTCGTCACCTCGCGGCAACGGATATTTTCACACCTCGTGGGGTTTCTGGTGATCGAAAACGCCGTATTCCTCTTCTCGCTCGCTGTGGGAACCGAATTGCCCATGCTGGTCAATGTCGGTATTCTGCTCGATATCCTGATGGGTGTCCTGATGCTCGGACTCTTCCTCTCCAAGATCGGCGAACGGCTGCCCAACCTCGACAACGAAAAACTCTCTTCCATCAAAGACTGATTCCTTAACGCTATATGCTGATTCATCTTTTTATTCTATCGTCGGTACTCGCCCTGCTCGTGGGGGTGGCGCGTCAGCGGGCCTACGTGCAGTTCTTCGCCGGTCTCTTTTGCGTCGTGCAGGCTGCGTTTGCCGTTTGGGCCGTGCTGAACCGCGGGACGACGACAGCCCTCTACTTCACCTTCGATACGCTGGGGGTGACCTACTATGCCTTGATGGCGCTCGTCGGATGGCTTTGTTGCTGGCAGAGCAGCCGCTATCTCGATCAGGAGAACCTGCGGGAGTACAAGATCTACCTGATTTCGTTGATTGCACTGAACGTGGCACTGACCGGCGTCTATTTCGCCAATAACATCACCGTGACCTGGATTTTCCTCGAAGCCACCACCCTTGCGGCGGCGGGGCTGACCTATCACCGGCGCACTTTGCGCAGCTTGGAGGCTACCTGGAAATACATCTTTATCAGCTCCGTGGGGATTGCGATCGCTTACCTCGGCGTGTTGCTGCTGAGCACCGTGGCCGCGGCGGCTGAGGGAGAGGCCGACTTGTCGTATGCCGGGCTGACGCAGGCCATTGCTTCGGGGGCCGGGAATGCGCTCTATATCCGGCTGGCCTTTCTGTTTATCGTGGTGGGCTATAGCTCGAAACTCGAAATATTTCCGTTTTGTACCGTCGGTGTGGATGCCAACCACAGCGCGCCGACGCCGACTTCGGCATTTCTCTCGTCAGCATTGGTCGGCGGCGGATTCGTCGCGGTTTTTCGGGTTTGGAAGGCCATGCAGGGGGCACCGGAGGTGGCGGCTTGGTGCGGGCATGTACTATTGCTGTTAGGCGGTTTGTCGCTCCTGATGGCGGCGGTTTATTTGGGACGGACACGTAATTTGAAACGTTTGGCGGCCTATTCCACGGTCGAAAACAGCGGCCTGATGATGCTGGGATTGGGAATCGGGGGGATCGGTGTGTGGGCCGCGGTTCTTCATTCGCTGGCCCATACGTTGATCAAGGGCTCGTTTCTGATGCAGCTCAGCGTCGTGGGGAAGATGTTCGGCAACTACCGGGTGGCGCGGAATGGCGGCTATTTCCGGGTCGATCCGTTGGGAGGACTGGTACTGGTGTGCTGTCTGATCGTCTTGATCGCCGTGCCGCCGTCGGTGCTCTTCCGGACAGAGTACCTCATTCTGACCGGCTTGCTGGGAGAGGGATGGTGGTGGATTTTCATTCCGGTGGCGCTGCTCTTGGTGACAGTCATCTATTGGCTCTGTTCCAAACTGTTGCCGTTGTTGTTCCGGCCTGTCGATTTGTCGCGGGTGCGGATCGAGGGCCGGAATCCGTGGCTTTCGGCGGTGCTGTTGCTGATGGTGTTGGCCACCTTTGTGGCGGGAGTTTGGCAGGCGCCGGAGCTGGTCGGCCTGATCGATTCGATTGCATATTAATACGAGGATGGGAATGAATACATTGGACAGATGGGCGGTGTGTCGTCCGGCGACCTCGGGCGGCGTAGGGATTTTTTCCGAGGGGAAGATTCCGGAGTTGCCTTATGCGGCTTTTGCCGAAGATATGCGGCGGTTGTTGCTGGACGAGACCGGTTCGGCGGCAGAGGGGAGTCGGTGTGTGGCCTATTTTGCCGTGCCGCAGGACGGAGCCGAGGACGGCGAGGGGATAACCGGACTGACTTTTTATGCCCTGGTGGCGCGGGACGAGACGGGGGATATACTGGCGGCGAAATACGTGAGGGGGTATCACGACGAGGATCCTTTGCCGTCGCTGGCGGCTGAGATTCCGGCCTTGCACGTGTATGAACGGGATATCGCGGAGCGGTATGGCGTTCGTTTTGTCGGGACGCCGTGGGACAAACCGCTCCGCTATCCGTTCGACCGTTTCCGGCAGCGGGATCGGATCGATGCCTATCCTTTCTATTCGATCGACGGGCACGAGCTGCACGAGGTGCATGTCGGGCCGGTGCATGCGGGGATTATCGAGCCGGGCGCCTTCCGTTTTTTGTGCGACGGCGAGCGGATCGTCCACCTCGAAATCGCGTTGGGATACCAGCATCGGGGTGTCGAGGCGGGGATTACGGGGACTTCGCATCGGCTGCGGCAGATGTTGCTGGGCGAGACGATTGCCGGAGATACCGTGATCGGGCATGGGACTGCCTTGGCGGGTATTCTGGAGTCGGGAGCCGGAGGTGAGTGGGAGGGAAACGGGTTGATCCGTTGCGAACGGGCCGTAGCGTTGGAGATGGAGCGGTTGGCGATCCACATCGGTGATACGGCCGCGTTGTGTATGGATTTGGGTTACCAGACGGGGCATGTGGCTTGCGAGGCGCTCCGGACGCTGGTCATCAATGCCATGCAGCAGTGGTGCGGGAATCGTTTCGGAAAGGGATTGGTGCGTCCGTTCGGGGCGAACCATCGTCTGACGCTGGAGCGGGCGAAGTACATCGAGGCGACTTTGGCCGAAGTGATGGAACGCTATCGGATGGTGGGGCGCGATCTGCTCTCTACGCCGTCGGTACTGTCGCGGTTGGAGGGGATTTGTACCGTGACGAGGCGGCAGGCGTTGCAGGTGGGAGCCGTGGGGCCGGCGGCCCGGATGGCGGGCGTGGTGCGGGATGCGCGGCGGGCTTTTGCTTTTTATCCGTTGGAGGGGTTCGAACCGGTGGTGATCGATGCGGAGGCCGATGGGATGAACGGCGACCTGATGGCTCGCCTGAAGATGCGGTTGCGGGAGGCGGAGGTTTCGTACACCATGATCGGAGCCGGGTGCAAGGAGTTGGCGGGGCGGTGGTTCGAGGCTTATCCCGCGCCGGACTATGGGCAGCCGCTGGCTCCGGAGGCGTTGGTCGTCTCCGTGGCGGAGGGGTGGCGGGGCGAAATATGCCATGTCGCTCTGACCGATCGCAAGGGAGAGCTGCGGGGGTATCGGATTTTCGATCCCTCGTTGCATAACTGGATGATGCTGGCCCTTTCGGTCCGGGGCGCTCAGATTTCGGACTTTCCGGTAAGTAATAAGAGCTTTAACCTTTCTTATTGCGGACACGATTTGTAGAGGCTTTCAGCGCGGTGTCCATATGCGGGCGGCGCGAGAGGCGCGCCCGGTTTCTAACCAAATAGAGCGGAACGAGATATGTTATTGACCAATTTCCGGGTGTTGTTACAGCATGGCACCCAATATATCAAGCACTTGGATCGAGTGACCCTGTGCGACGAGTTTCGGGGGCGACCCGTGCTGACCGGTGCCCGGCTGACGGCGGCTAAGCGGGCGCAGTTGTGCGCCTTGTGTCCGACGGGGGCGATTTCGTTCGATCCGAAAATGCGGCTCGATTTGGGGAAGTGTCTTTTTTGCGGCGAGTGCGCCGTGCAGTTTCCGGAACAGGTACGCTTCACCAACGACTACCGGTTGGCCGCTTCGACCCGCGAGGGCTTGGTTGTGACCGAGGGGGAAGAGCCCGAGTGGTTTTTTGACCAGGAGGCGGTGCGACCGGAAATCAAACGGTTGTTCGGCCGGTCGTTGCAGCTGCGCGAAGTCTCTGCCGGGGGCGATAACAGCTGCGAAATGGAGCTCGGGGCGGCCGGAAACGTCAATTTCGACATGGGACGCTACGGGATCGGTTTCACCGCTTCGCCGCGCCATGCCGACGGGATGGTGGTGACCGGGCCGGTGACTGCGAACATGGCGCGGGAGATCGAAATTACCTGGCAGGCGATTCCGGAGCCGAAACTTCTGATTGCAGTGGGAGCCGATGCGATTTCGGGCGGCCTGTTCGCCGGATCGCCGGCCGTGAATCGCGATTTTTTCGACCGGCATACGCCGGATCTCTATGTGCCGGGCAATCCGGCCCATCCGATGACCTTTATCACCGGGGTGCGGGCTCTGCTGGAGCCGCTTCCGGAGGTGGAAGAGGGTGGGGATGAGGAGACGGCTGCGGAACCGAAAAAGGCGAGATGGGCGGCGGTGGCTCGATGGTGGCGGAAGACGCCGCCGGCGACGGATGAGGAGGTGATAGAAGAGGAGGGCGAGGAGATGGTTGCGGAGGAGGAGATCGAAGCGGATCCGGCAGTGAGCGAAATCCCCGAACCGGAAGAGACCGTGCTCCCGAAAAACAAAAAGCGGAAGATTATCGAATGACGAAAGTAGCGACCACCGGATTGTGGTCGCTATTTTTGAATTCGAGGTCGATTGTTTCGCACCCCACCCCTTCGATTTCTGGCCCGCACAAGGCAAAATCCACCACCGTTGTCGTCGTGCTTCCCGCTCGATAAGGCTCGTAGTCGTAGCGCACCGACGGGGTACGGGAATCGTAAACGAACCTCAGGTCGGACGGAAAATCGGTCTGTCCGATCGGAAACGGGCGGAAATGAGCGTCTTGCAAAGCCGCCCGACTCGGTCGGTAGCCCGGCGGACAGCTGTTCCAATCCCCCGCCGTTATGCTGTAGGGCTTGTCCGACAGGTAGTTCCGCAGAAAAGCCAGCTCGCGGCTCCGCATATCTCCCGTGTCGTAAGCCGTGTTGTGGGTGTTGTTGACGAAGAGCGTGTCGAGCCGTCCGGTCGCCGTATCCCGCACCGGAATCGCAGCGCTCAACAGACAGCGCTTGAGGTTGAAAAGCCGCATCGGAAAGGAAAAACCGCTCGGATAGCTGTATCGTACCACTCGCTCCGGTCGCCACCGGCTGAAAGTCGCCACGCCGCCTTTGACCCGTCCCATGGGATCGGTCAACGGAATCGGCACGAAATCGGCGACGTAGTTCAATCCCATCCAGCTCTCATATCCCGGCAGCGCTCGCCGCAGCGAGTCGTATTCATCGATGCCGTAGCTCCGTCGCGAGTCGAGGTCTACCTCCTGCAAGAGGATGAAATCCACTCTCGCCGAATCTGCCGTCCGTTGCAGGAACCGGAGAATCCGTTGCAGATTTTCGACGGTTCTGGCCTGCGACGTGCGCATCCGCTTTCCTCCGTCGTAAAAGAAATCCATGTCGTCGCCCAGTCCGGCATAGCCGATATTCCATGATACGATCCGCACCGTGTCGCCTCGCCGTAAAACAGGCTCGTCGTCCGTTATCGCAGCCGTGTCGAGCACCTCGATCGGAGCCGGTCGCCACTCTCGTATCCAGAAGAGGCCGAGTAAAAGAAGAAGCCCCGCGACCAGTGTCGAGAGGCTCCATAAAAGGATGTGTAACAGATGTTTCATCATAGAAACCGTAAGAGTGAACGGCTACCGTTCCACCTGAATGGTGTAGTTCGGACGGAAGTGCACCACCGGCCATGCCACGTTTCGGAATTTACCCGATCGTTCACTCTCTCCATCCGGTACCTGCTGCCGGAAGGTGTAGCCCACCTGTAACAAATTCGGACGATACGTCTCTTTTTGCAATCGAATCGGCATCTCTGCCCCGAAGCGTTTCAATGCGCCGCCGAAGTACCTGATGACGTCATAGCCCCGGAACGAATACGGACTGGGCAACTCGCCGAACTCTTTCAGGTATTCGGTGTAGAACGCTGCGACCGCCGGATCGCTCCGGTCGGCATGATACGAAGCCGGGTAGTGCACATTAAGTTTGTAGAACAGGTCGAGGTTGATGTTCTGCACCCACTCCCAGCGCGGGGTGCCGATGACGGTAATCCGATAGTGGCTGTTGCTGACCAGCGAACTGAGGTGAGAGAGCACCCCTTCCAGCGCATCCGCCCGATTGACCGGCACGTAAACGATGTTGTGCCGTCCCCGTTCCAACGCTGCGGTCAGCAAAGCGTCCATATCCTGACTCCTCGCCCGTTCGCCGCTGAACGACAAGGTGGAGATCACCTCTCCGAGCCGCGATTCGATCAGCGAGAATGTAGCGGTATCCGGATGTTCGACGTGGTCGATCACCAGCAGATTGTCCCCCTCGCTCGCCGTCCCGGGCCGTCCGCCGAACTGTTCGAAAATGCGGTCGAAGGCATGGGTCTCGTCCGGCGAAACTTCGTAGACGTACGGATTGTCGTCTGCCCCCACCGCTCCCAACGGGCTGACGATGGCAATGCCGCGTTGGGCCGCATAGCTGGCCACGGTGTCGAATGCGATCGGATAGACCGGTCCGATGATCAGATCGGCGCGGTCCAAAGCTCCCGACCGGATTTGACGTTCGACGATCTCTTCCGCCGCCCCGGTGTTCAGGAACCGGAGATTGACCGAGATGCCGTCCTGTTTCAGCGCATTCAGCCCCATCAGAATCCCCCGGTAGTAGTCCGCGAACCGGTGGTTCGAACTCAAACCTTCCTGCAACGGCAACAGCACGACCGTTTCGATCGGTGCCTTTGCATCCCGGGCGTGCAGCAGACCGGTTCCGAATCCCGATACTGTGGTTTCGCCTGCGTTCTCCTCCTGCGACAGACCTCCCCGTTCAGGATTCCGCTTCCCTCTGCCATGGGTCGAAATGGTGTCGGAGCGTGTCGAGACGACTTGTTCCGTCGTCCGCGCAGGCACCGGTCGCGGAATCGTTCTCGGCGGCACGGTAGGCCTCGGATTTTCGATCTGCGGCTCCGGCAGTTGTTGCTGTTGCGGGTCGGTCGTAGCGGTGCCTTTCTTCCGTTGGATGCGTTGTTTGGCCTGCGGGATCAGTAAGGTCTGCTTGGTACGCAAGGTGGTCTTCGTCAGGCTGTTGGCGCGCATAATATCCTCTTCGCTCACCCCGTAGGCTTCGGAAATGGCGAATAAGGTTTCGCCTTTTTTCACCTTGTGCAGAAGGTAGTTTTCGCCCCGCATCGTAATCCCCCGGGTGGAAACTTTGATAACCGTCTGGGCCCGGACGGCTTCCGACATCGGAGCCCCGCCCAGCATCAGGCAGATACAAAGGGTGAAAACGCGTTTGCTAATCATATCCGGTGTATGTGTCTCTTAAACAGATGATTCGTTCTACAACCCTCCCGCTCGTGCAAGAGGAGAGAGAAGGGGCTAATGCGAGGTGTTCCGTTTCTTCCCTGCGGTGTCTTTCCCGAGCCGCAGTTGGGTGATGACCTGTTTGGTGTTCATCGGGAAGTCGCCGTTCATCATCCAGCTGTAATAGGTCGGTTCCGCAGCGAACACTTCCGCCACCGGGCGCCCTTTGTGCTTGCCGAAGTTGAAAACCGGCACGTCTTTGTCGTTCAGCACGATCCGTCCCGCAAAATCCACGTTTCGAGTCGTTTGCGAAAAATCGGACAAAAATTCCACGTCGTTCTGCAAGGTGTCCGGATAACGGTCGAGCTGTGCTTTCAGCACGTTGTAGGTGGCTCGTATATCTGCTTCCGCGGAGTGCGCATTCTCGATCTCGGTTCCGCAGTAGAACCGGTGTGCGGCAGCCAGCGTCCGCTGTTCCATCTTGTGGAAGATGTTCTGCACGTCCACGAACCGTTTCCCGTCGAGGTCGATTTCGATGCCGGCCCGCATGAACTCTTCGACTAACATCGGGATGTCGAATTTGTTGGAGTTGTATCCCGCCAGGTCTCCTCCTTTGATGAATGCGGCCAGCGATTTGGCGATCTGCGGAAAGGTCGGACAGTCGCGCACATCTTCATCCGAAATGCCGTGTATGGCTGTGGTCTCCTCCGGAATGTGAACGCCCGGATTGATCCGTCTGGTCTTCACCTCTTCGTCTCCGTTGGGGTGCACTTTGATGAGCGAGATTTCGACAATGTGATCTCGCCCCGGATCGACGCCGGTGGATTCGATGTCGAAAAAGATCAGCGGACGTTTCAGCTTCAGTTCCATAGCGTTGTGGTCGTCCGAGCGAGGTTATGCGTTGATCATCATCGGCATGAGCAGCATGAGCAGCGACTCGCCTTCGGTGTCGTTTTCCGACGGGAAGAAGAGCCCGGGTCGGGTCGCGTCCGCCAGTTCGATCGATACTTCCGGCGAGTGGATGTTCCCCAGCAAATCGAGCAGGAACGACGACCGGAAGCCGATTTCGATGGGCGAGCCGTCGTAGTTGCAGCTGATGTTGTCTTCCGCCGCCGCAGCGTAGTCGATATCTTGTGCCGAAAGGTTGATGTTTCCTGCGGTCAAGTCCAGTTTAATCAACTGGTTGGCCTGGTTCGAGCAGACGGATACGCGTTTGATGGCGTTGAGCAGTTCCATCCGATCGACCAGCACTTTGTTCGGGTTGTTATTGGGAATCACGGCGTTGTAGTTCGGGTAGTTCCCTTCGATCAACCGGCAGACGATTTTGTGTTTCGGCATCGTGAAGATCGCGTTCTTGGTGTCGAACGTAACGGTAATCATCTCTTCGGCATCCCGCGAGAGGAGGTTTTTGAGCAGATTGGCCGGTTTTTTCGGCAGGATGAACGAGGCTTCCTTATCAGAGGTCACGTTGGCGTTCTTGAACAGAGCCAGCCGGTGCGCATCGGTAGCCACGAACGATATCTCCTTCGGTGACAAGGCGATGTCGACGCCGTTCATCACCGGTCTCAGCTCGTCGTCTGCGGTGGCGAACAGGGTCTGGTTGAGGCCGTCTCCGAGCGCCGGTGCCGGAATATAGAAGATGGTCGCAGCGCTCTCCTCGACTGCCGGCAGTTCCGGATAGCCGAGTCCGGTGATTCCCGGAATGCTGAGTTTCCCGGTTTTCCAGTTGATGGTCACTTCCCAGCTCTCTTTGTCTACGGTGATGGTCAGCGGTTGTTCCGAAAACTCTTTGATGGAGTCGGTGATCCGCCGGGCCGGAATCGCCACCACGCCGTCACCGTTCTGGTTGTCCACTTCCAAGGTGGAGATCAGGGTGGTTTCCAAGTCCGATGCGGTGATTTTCAGCTGATTGCCGGCCAGTTCGAACAGGAAGTAGTCGAGGATCGGCAAGGTGTTTTTGTTGCTGATGACTTTTCCGATGGATTGGAGGTTGTTCGACAGCAAGGTGCTGGATATGATGAATTTCATAAGAAAAGTGTTTTTCCATTGGTGAATATCTGACAAAGATAGCGATTTTTGGTTTTTGCTGTATGGGGTAGGGCGGGTTTTCTCGGTCGGGTCGGACAGTCGTCGGGGAGTGTCTTTGGAGCGGTTTGGGTAGAGGTTGCCATTAAATCACCCGAAGGGTGCGCCCGCCCGGCGGACGCGTTCACGCCACGGCGGGCGGCTTTTATTACTTAAAAGCAATCGCGTAAGGCGCGCGAAAACGTGGCGGAGCGAAAGCGGAGCCGCAGTGGGACCGCAGTGGGGCGCACACGGGACAGTGCTTTGAGGGAGAGCGAGTAGAGCGATTCGCAGAATCGCCGTCCTCGGCGAGAGCGACGCCATAGCGGCGCGTGGGGGGCGCGCCGAGGACGAACTTCCGAGAATAGGGCGATGAATGAGCCGAGCTCCTGCGACCTTTAGGTCGCCGGCCTCGTCGCCCAAGCCCCGTAGCGGCTTCGAGGGGATGGGCGACAGGCCGAACATGACAGCCGGGCGGTGACTGGGGGATAGCTTTTGTGGGCCGGACGCCCGGGAGTGACCGCAGTGAGCCTGCGAACGTTGCGGGCCTCCCGAGGGGGAGGCGTCCGGCCCGCGCGGTTCTTCGAACCGCAGGTTTTCGGCTCCCATCCGTTTATTCCGAGAGGCAACGCAACAGAAAACCGTGAGTACGGTAGTCCGCATGGCAGGCATTGAGATATTGCGAGCCGAAATTCAAATCCAGACCGTAAATGTCGCTCGCGGCGGACGACCATCCGAACCCATAGTGTCCGATGTACCCCGGATCACCCGAAGCGTGGTTGCGGAAGCCTGGGGCGGCACGTGATCACAACACGGGCAAATGACGTTACAGTGTCAGCTTTTCGAGCGCTGTTTCGATCATTCGCTGCACGAACGGCGCGTAGTCCGGACGACTGTCGCCCGCCGCCCGCTGGACGATCACCGTGCAGAGAGTCAATGCCCGGTGTCCCAACAGCGCCGCCAGCCCCGCGATGGCCGAACTCTCCATCTCGAAGTTCGTTACCCGTAGCCCCTCGTGCTCGAACTGCCGAATCGTTTCTATGTAATCCGCCCGCATCAGCGGCAACCGGACGACCCGTCCCTGCGGCCCGAAAAAGCCCGGTGCCGAGAGTGTCAGCCCCCGGATGGCGACATCGCTGAACCGTTCGACCAGCTCCGGATCGTTCGGGACGAAATAAGGCGTTGCCCAACGCTCCTCCCAGCGAGTCTGGCGCACGAACGCCTCTTCGAGCTCCCGGTCGCAGACCCGCTCCCGGTCGGCGTAGAAGTTGAGCAGGCCGTCCAGACCGCCCGATACCGTGGCCATAATCATCGCCCCGAACGGAATATCCTCTTGCAACGCCCCGCTCGTGCCTAACCGGACGATCCGCAACGAGCGACGCTCGGGGAGCGGTTTCACGCGCCGCGTTTCGAAATCCACGTTAGCCAGCGCGTCCAACTCGGTCATGACGATATCGATGTTGTCGCACCCGATTCCCGTCGAAAGCACCGTGAGCCGCACCCCGTTCAATGTGCCGGTATGGGAGCGGAATTCGCGGCTGGCCGTGCTGCTTTCGATGCGGTCGAAATGGCTGGCGATCAGTGTGCTGCGATCCGGGTCGCCGACTAGGATGACCGTGTCGGCCAGCTGTTCCGGACGCAGGTGGAGGTGGAATACGGAACCGTCGGAGTTGATGATTAACTCCGACGGGGAAATAAAGGTGCTCATAGACGAAAGCGTTATTTGATCTGTCGAACCGACCCTCCGGAAGAGGTGTGTATCTGCACCGCAGAGTGGAGCAAATCGCCGGCTGCCCGGTATCGGATCGAGCCGCCCGAAGAGGCGGAGGCCTCCAGACTCCGGCTGACCCGGCATCGGAGCGAAGCTCCCGACGAGGCCGAAACTTTGGCGTCCGCTGCGTCGAGGTTTTCCAGCTCGGCCGACGCGCCGGAGTATACTTTGGCCTTCAGCCGCTCGGTCGTGCCGTCGATCGCAGCCTTCGCACCGGAGTGTACCTCGATCTCGATCTCTTGCGTCGTCATGCGGCTCCGGAGGATATCTGCCCCGGAGTGCACATCGATCTCGACCTCTCTGGCCGCCAGGTCGATCCCCTCGATTCGCGCGCCCGAGTGTATATCGATGTCGCATTCGCCGGGGGCGGTAAAGTTCCCGCTGCCGGTTACCGTCGAACCGCTGTGTACTTTGAGTTTTTCGAGTGTCGAAACGGTCACTTCGGCTTTTCGGGTCAGGTTTTTACGTTGCAGGTCGTGGGGGATGTCGTTGAAACCGAGGTGGAGTATCCCGTCCCGCACTTCGACGCGCAGATAGGGTTGGAGGCGGCTGTCGACAACGATGGTCGCCCCGCTTATCGCCCCCGGCCGGAGGGAGACCGCAAATCCCTGTCGGGTTTCGATCCCGCGCAGATGGCCGGTTTGGATCACCTTAGGCGCCGTGTCCGTGGTCTGGGCCGAGACCGGCAGGCTGCCGGCCAGTATGGCGCCGAGGGAAAAAAGAAGCTGTTTTAACATGATTTTTATTTAAGTTTATTCGACTAGTTCAGGTGTACTTTGGCCATGGCCGACGTTCGGGTGTGCATTCGGATGGCCTGGTCGGCGAGTACCCGTATGGAACTGGAGCCCGAAGCCGCGGCGTCGATTCCTTTGGTGACCCGGCAGACCATTTGGCTCATGCCGGAAGCTGTGCAATCGGCTTCGGTCGAGCTCAGGTCGCCGAATTCGAGGCGTGCCTGTCCGGAGGTCGTCGCCTCTAACCGGTCGGTTTTTCCGCTGGCGGTAACGGAGGCCATGCCGGAAGCGTCGATATCCATCGAACCGGTTTCCTGTAAGGTCAGGTCGATTTTGCTCTGCCCCGAGGCATCGATTTTCGTGTCGCCGCTCTGGGCGTCGTGTGTCAGCCGGAGCCGGCCCATTCCCGAAGCGTCGATTTTCATTCCGGCGACCTCATTCCGGAGTGTCGCGTCGATATGTCCCATCCCGGAAACGTCGATTTCGGGCGTTCCTTTTCCGGTCACGGCAATGGTAATCGGGGAGATATGCCCCATCCCGGAGGCCTCGATTTGCGAAGCGGTTCCGCTGAAGGTGTCGTCCGTGTGCACCGAAGCTTTCCCCGAAACGGAGAGTCGGTCGATCCGGGCGAGGGTGACTTCGGCCGTGGCGGGACACGACCATTTTTCGGTGTTTTGGAGCTCTTTGGGCAGCTCTTCGAAGCCGAGCCGCAGCATGCCGCCGCTGACTTCCGCTTTCAGGTAGGGTTCGAGTCGCTCGTCGAGGGTGATCCGCACGCCGTTCCGGTCGGTGTCGTCGCTTTGGTGCAGGGTCACTTTGAAGCAGTGTCCGGCTTGCAGTCCGGTCAGCCGGACGCCCTGACTCGGGGTTACCGTTTTTTCGCCGGCCAGTGCGGTGGTCATCGAAAAGAGCAGGGTGCCCAGCAGAACAAAAGGTTTGGTTGTCATGGTTCGTTAAAAAAACTAAATAGACGTTGTGTGTGGTCTGTGGCGGTCGGTCTCTCAAATATAGCTATTCGGCGACAGATCGGCAAATTTTTCGGCAGTTCCTTAGGCGGCGATGCAGATGCCCACCAGAATCAGGAATAACAGGTGTTTCATAATCGGTTGCGTTTCTTTGTTGTTTGTCCCGTTCTTATGCCATCGGCGTGCCAAAGTGTTTAATGTTTTGATAGTCAGTTTGATGATTTTTCTTAGCTTGCTTCTGAGTGTCTAAAAATTAGACAGGTGTCGTCTAATTTTTGGACATCCGGCCCGATCCCGAAAAATTCCCTAATTTTGTATCTTTAATTGTCTGTCTGTTCTTTGTGCCGGACGGAACCGTACCTTTCTTGAAAGAAAGGTACCCAAAGAACTTTTGCAGAGGTCGTCCCGTTGGGCCGACCACGTGTTCTCTTCGCCTTGTTTCGTTGGGCTGTGGTTTTCCGGCGCGGGCGCATTGGGGTAATACTCGTAATTATAGCGCCCCGCCGAGAAAACCCAGCCCAACCAATCGGGCAGACACGGCCAGAGCATCCCGTAGGGATGCGCTCTAAAGTTTTTCTGGTTCTCTTTGTGAACAAAGAGAACAGTACCAGCTGGGGCAAAGAACTGAATAAACGATTAGAGATTTTAAGAATTATGAAGCATATCCGCAACTTCTGTATCATCGCGCACATCGACCACGGCAAATCGACCCTGGCCGACCGGCTGCTGGAGGTGACCAAAACCGTCAGCGAACGGGAATTGCAGGCCCAGGTGCTCGACGATATGGATCTGGAGAAAGAGAAAGGGATCACCATCAAGAGCCACGCCATTCAGATGGAGTACGTGCAGGGAGGCGAGAAGTATATCCTGAACCTGATCGACACCCCGGGGCACGTCGACTTCTCGTACGAGGTATCGCGGGCCATCGCGTCA
This sequence comes from uncultured Rikenella sp., assembly GCF_910579375.1. Classification (GTDB taxonomy): domain Bacteria; phylum Bacteroidota; class Bacteroidia; order Bacteroidales; family Rikenellaceae; genus Rikenella. Next base: position 1,815 of record NZ_CAJTUJ010000023.1, on the reverse strand, counting down.
TGCGAGGGGGCCTTGCTGGTGGTCGATGCCACGCAGGGGATTCAGGCCCAGACCATTTCGAACCTCTATCTGGCGCTGGGGAACGACCTCGAAATCATTCCGGTGCTCAATAAAATCGACATGGCTTCCGCGATGGTCGAAGAGGTGAAGGATCAGATCGTCGATATGCTCGGCTGTCGGCGCGAGGAGATTTTGGCTGCTTCGGGGAAGACAGGCGAAGGAGTCGAAGAGATTCTCCGGGCCATCGTCGAACGGGTGCCCGCGCCCAAGGGGGATGACAGTGCGCCGTTGCAGGCGCTGATTTTCGACTCCGTATTCAATCCGTTTCGCGGGATTATCGCCTATTACCGGGTGATGAACGGGGTGATCCGGAAGGGCGAGCGGGTGAAATTTTTCAATGCCGGCAGTGAGTACGACGCCGACGAGATCGGGGTGCTGAAGCTCAAGATGTCGCCGCGGGACGAGATTCGGACAGGCGACGTGGGGTATATTATCTCGGGGATCAAAAATTCGGTGGACGTGAAGGTGGGGGACACGATCACGTCGGTGGCGGAGCCGTGTCGCGAGGCGATCGCCGGATTCGAAGATGTGAAACCGATGGTCTTTGCGGGGATTTACCCGGTCGAGACGGATCAGTACGAGGACCTGCGGGCCTCTCTCGAAAAATTGCAGCTCAACGACGCGTCGCTGACCTACGAACCCGAGTCGTCGCTGGCGTTGGGATTCGGGTTCCGGTGCGGTTTTCTTGGGCTGCTCCACATGGAGATCATTCAGGAACGTTTGTTCCGCGAGTTCAACATGGATGTCATTACGACGGTGCCGAACGTCTCGTACAAGGTCTTTACGACCAAGGGCGAGGAGCTGATGGTACACAATCCGTCGGGGCTGCCGGTGCCGAATATGATCGACCACATCGAGGAGCCGTACATTCTGGCTCAGGTGATTACCAAGACGGAGTATCTGGGGGCGATTATGAAGCTCTGCATCGAGAAGCGGGGGGTGTTGCTGAACCAGAATTTCATTACGACGGACCGGGTGGAGGTCAATTTCGACATGCCGCTGGCGGAGATCGTCTTCGATTTCTATGACAAACTGAAGAGTGTTTCGCGGGGGTATGCTTCGTTCGACTACCACATGACGGATTACAAACCCTCTCGGTTGTCGAAGTTGGATATTTTGCTGAACGGCGAGCAGGTGGATGCGCTGTCGTCGCTGATTTATGTGGATCACGCCTATGATTTCGGGCGGAAGATGTGCGAGAAGCTCAAGGAACTGATTCCGCGTCAGCAGTTCGATATCGCGATTCAGGCGGCGATCGGGGCGAAGATCATTGCGCGCGAGACGGTCAAGGCGGTGCGGAAGGATGTGACGGCGAAGTGTTACGGGGGTGACATTTCGCGGAAGCGGAAACTGCTCGAAAAGCAGAAGGCGGGGAAGAAACGGATGCGTCAGGTGGGGCGTGTGGAGGTGCCTCAGGAGGCTTTCCTTGCGGTGCTTAAGATGGACTGACGGCGGGATTGTCGGGTGTGCGTTGAGGCTACGTTGGGCATGCTGGGGGCCGAGGCTGCCAGTGGAAATGTGTAAGAATTTCCCGTCCACGGGACGTGGGACCTGCCCGGCATAAGGGCAGTTTTTGGCGGGTTGAAGCTCGATCCGCGCGCGACTGCTGGAAAAGGAAATCATTCAAACGCGTGGCTCGCGTTTGAATAAGATTTCCGCCAGCGCGCGGACAAAGGATCGGGTCGTCGGCAGCTTTAGGATGCGTTAGCATCCGTCGAAAGTCTTTTTGGTTCTTTTTCTTCAGAAAAAGAACAG
>NZ_CAJTUJ010000022.1 GCF_910579375.1 uncultured Rikenella sp. | reverse complement strand
GTCTTCAGTTGCGTTGCCTCTCGGAATAAACGCGCCCACAGGGCGTTTTGCTGGCAGCCTCTACCCCAAGTAACTGGCCGCCTCTACCCTATTTTGAGTTGAATCCTGCGGTTCGCAGAACCGCCCGGGCCGGAGCCACCCCCGGCGTAGGCCTGCAACATCGCAATGCTCGTTTCCGGCCACGCTGGCTCCGACCCTTAATATTCACTCTCGACTAAAGTGGGTCGGGCGACCGGGAGATGCTGTCGTGGGGTAGAGGCGGCCAGTTACTTGGGGTAGAGGCTGCCAGCAAAACGCCCTGTGGGCGCGTTTATTCCGAGAGGCAACGCAACTGAAGACCGTAGGCACGGTTCGCCGAGTGGCTGGGGCTGAGTTCTGTCGCATAGAAGTGCAAGTACATCCCGCTGATCCCACTGGCCGTAGAAGCCCAGCTGTAACCATAGTCACCGACGTAGCTCAGCGCGCCCGAGGTGCTGCCGCGGTAGCCCGGGGCGGGAGAGAAACCAACAGAGACGACAGACCCGTCAGAAACGGTGTGACGAAAAGAGCGTGTAGCCGAAATTGAAGACCAGCTGCCAGTTTTTTCGTCCCGTGCTGTACTTGTTGAGCGTCAGCGACGCCGGCCCGATAAACGTCTGATAGACCAGCGAACCGCCGAAAACGAACTCCGAACGGTGTTGCAGCCGATTCCAAAACTCGCCCCCCGTCCATCCGTGGTCGTACACCACCTCCTGCGGGACGAACGCAAACGCGTATGATTTGATATAGAGGTTGTTGACGATATTGAAAACCGGAATCACCCCCGCGCCGATGTATGAACGCGAGCGGTATTCCGGCATGAACATCGTCCGCATGAGCGGAATCGGTTGAAAAGCCGGCAACGAAAATGCCGTCGCCAGAGGATTTTCGAACTCCGGGTGGTTCGAGAAGGTCGCCTCGCCCAGAATTCCGAACGTAAACCATTTGGAAAACGGGAAATACTGTTCGTAGCGGTAGCGTAGCTCGACCCAATTCCGGTTGTGTCTCCGGAGCGGCGTCGGCACCTCGCCGGAGAGACCCGGACGGAAATTTTCCAGACCCTCCGTAAAGCGCAGTTGCAAGACATGCTCCTTCCCGAGGTTCGGATAGAGCGTCCGGTTCATCGAACGCTGCTGCACTTCCGCCGAGAGCGTCGCATAGGTAAACCGGCTTTGGTCCGGCTTCTCTATATTGGTGAACACCTGCTGGAAATAGTAATCCTCCGTCACCCCCAGCGCCAGATGGGCGCGGAAAGCCGCGTTTTCGACCATCGGCATCGGAATGGCCAGCGTCGTCACGAACGTGTTAGCGTGTCGCGTCCGGTAACGCCAGTCCCGGTTGCGATAGTAGCGGCTCATGTGGTTCGCCTGGTAGTCGAAATCTTCGTACGAGTAGCTGTAATTGACGAAAAACGGAAAGTTCGTATAGATGTCGTGCCGACCTCCCACCATCACCGAGTTGTAGAAGGTGCCGAAGAACCCCTGAATGCCGTAAGTCGAGACATTGCGTCCCACCGTCTGGTAGTTCAGCGCCGCGAAACCCTGGTTCAGCGCCGTGGACGAGATGTTCCCCCCTAACGAGAACCGGAGGCTCACCTGTGTCTGCAACTTGAGCTTCATCCGGAAAAATCCCGTCTCCGGGTTGTAGGTCACCTCCGGGAAGTCTCCGGAAAAGATACCTCCGGCCAAAATCTGCATGTATTTGCGCTCGAAATAGGCCAGGTCGAAAATCTGGTTCGGCCGCACGCCCAACTGCCGGTAGACGTATTGCGTCTGTTTCGGCGTCAGTCCCTCGATTTGTACTTCGTCGAAAATCAGCGGTTTGATCTTCGACCGGAAGGCCGCGCGTTTGGCCGCGATCTCCTCGTCCGACACCCGGCGCGCGATCCGTTCGCGGATCAGCGGCATCTGGCGCATGGCGTCCTCGTATCCCCGGGCCATGATATAGCTGGCTTTGTCGTAGTCCAGCACCCCCACCTCTTTGAATTTGCGGCGGATCTCGATATCAAGGCTGTCGCGCAGCGAGTAGTCGGTTTTTCCCGTCGCCATGACGCTCATCTGTTCGACGACATTGTCGGCCGTCGGAGCTTCGTAGTTCGACGAGCAGATGCCGCCGATCAGGATATCCGGGTGGAAAGCCGAGTCGAGCGGTTGCCACGGATAGTTGTTGTAGAGTCCGCCGTCGAACAGCACCACGCTGTCCTGGGAGAGCGGTTTGAAGACTAGCGGAATGGTCATCGAGGCCCGGATCGCGAACGGCAGGCTCCCCCGGTCGAAGACGACGGACTCTTTTTCGAACACGTTCGACGCGTTGCACCGGAAAGGCACCATCAGGCTGTCGAAGTCGTTGCCGGCCGCTCCCGAAGCCGGGTAGAGCATCCGGATAAACGCCAGATCCAACAGGTAAGGCGAAACCAGGTTCGTGGGAAGCTGGAGGGCCGCTTTCTTCGGCGCTTTGGGGTCGAAGCGCACCGATATCATGGTCGGTGTCGGCTCGAACTTCTTGAAGTAGTAGTTGTTGTCGAGGTCGGTGCTCTTGGCGGACAACCAGCGTTGGACGCTGTCGGTGATGAAAAAACGGATCATCTCGTCCGGCGAATAGCCTGCCGCGTACATCCCTCCGACGATCGCCCCCATCGATGCCCCCGAGATGTAGTCGATCGGGATGTTGTTCTCTTCCAGAGCTTTGAGTATCCCCACGTGGTACAAACCCTTGGCTCCGCCGCCGCTCAGCACGACCCCCACGCGCTGGCCCCGCGCGACGAGTCCGAGCGTCAGAAAAAAACAGAGGATAAGAAATCGTTTCATGATAGCCCGCATTTTACGGGAAATTAATACATTTGTCCGCGAAATTTTACGCCTCGACAGATGACAAAAATAAGCATAAAGTTAGTAAAAATTTTCGGACTCGGGTCGTTGGCTCTTCTTTCGGGCTTCGGCATCGAATCGGCCACGGCGGCCCGGAAACTCGTGGCGGGACAGGGGGCGCACTATGTCGTGAAGATGAAGACCTCGCGCGGGACGGTGCGATTCCGCCTCTACAACGACACGCCGCTCCACCGCGACAACTTCGTCCGGCTGGCCGAGCGGGGGTTCTACGACAACCTGCTGTTCCACCGCGTGATTCGCGACTTCATGATCCAGACGGGCGATCCGCAGAGTATCGAAGGGTCGCAGGTGACGGTCTACGGCGAGAACGACGCGGGGTATAAGCTGGATGCGGAGATCGTTCCGCGCCACTATCATCGTCGCGGAGCGGTGGCGGCGGCGCGCGAGGGCGATGCGCTCAATCCGGAACGGAGGTCGTCCGGGTCTCAGTTCTATATCGTCACGGGGCGGGTGCACAACGACAGCACGCTGACGGCTGCCCGGCATCGGATTGCGGCGGGAGCGGCCGATCCGGCCGGGGCGCAGATTACGCCGCAGCGCGAACGGGTCTATCGCACGGCGGGCGGAGCGCCGCATCTGGACGGCAGCTACACCGTCTTCGGCGAGGTGATCGGCGGAATGGGGCGCGTGGTGAGGATTTCGAAACTGCCGACCGACTCGCAGGATCGACCGAAAAACGAGGATGTATACATCAAAAGCATGACCGTCAAGGTCGTCAAAGACCGGCGCAGAGATCGGTAACAACGGAGGATTCAAAACAGCATTCGTATGCAAATAGAGGTACTGAAATCGAAGATTCATCGCGTGCGCGTGACCGAGGCCAACCTCGATTACGTCGGCAGCATCACCATCGACAAGGCGTTGATGGAGGCGGCCAACATCATTGCGGGCGAAAAGGTACAGATTGTCGATAACCACAACGGCGAGCGGTTCGAGACCTACGTGATCGAGGGCGAGGCGGAGAGCGGCTGCATCTGCGTGAACGGCGCGGCGGCCCGGCGCGTGGCGGTGGGCGACGTCGTGATCATCATGTCCTACGGCATCATGGAGTTCGAGGAGGCGAAGACGTTCCATCCCAGCGTCGTTTTTCCCGATACCGAGACCAATCGGATCGTTCGGTAGGGACTCTCTCGTTGTCAATGTGTTGCGTTTTCGACCGCCGGGTGCGGTCGGAAACGCTTTTTTCGTGGGAAAAATTTCGGGCCGATCGCTTCGATAATAGAGAAAAACGGATAAATTTGCTTTCCGAAAAACGAAATCGACACTATGAAAAAAATACTCATCGTAGGTGCGGGCGGACAGATCGGTTCGGAGCTGACCGAGCACCTGAGGGGCATCTATGGACAACACCAGGTCATTGCGGCCGACATTCACGGCGATCGTGAGGACAATGACTTCGTACACCTCGACGCGCTCGATGCCGAGGCGATGGCCCGGGTGGTGCGCGAACAGCGGATCGACACGATTTTCAACCTCGTGGCGCTGCTCTCGGCGACCGGCGAGGCCAATCCGCAGAAGGCCTGGAGGGTGAATATGGGGGCTTTGATGAACGCCTTGGAGGTGGCGCGGGAGTACAATTGCGCGGTCTTCACGCCCAGCTCGATCGGCGCTTTCGGGCCCGATGCGCCGAAGGACGGGACGCCGCAGGATACGCCGATGCACCCGACCACGATCTACGGGGTGTGCAAGGTGACGGGCGAGCTGCTCGGCAATTACTACTTCCAGCGTTTCGGAGTCGATGCCCGGAGCGTGCGGCTGCCGGGGGTCATCTCGTCGCAGGCGCTGCCGGGCGGCGGGACGACGGACTATGCGGTCGAGGTCTTTTACGCCGCTTTGCGGGGCGAACGGTTCGTGTGTCCGGTGCCGCACGACCGGTTTATGGATATGATCTACATGCCGGACGTGCTGGACGCAATGGTGGGGCTGATGGAGGCCGACCCGGCCCGGCTGAAGCATCGGAACGGATATAACGTGGCTTCGATGAGCTTCTCGCCGGAGATGATCTATGCCGAGATCCGGAAACACATTCCGTCGTTCGAGATGGTCTATGAGATCGACCCGGTGAAGGATGCGATTTCGGACGGGTGGCCCAACCGGATGGATGACAGCGTGGCGCGCGAGGAGTGGGGATGGTCGCCCAAGTGGGGGCTGTCGGAGATGACGACGGACATGCTCGAAGTACTCGGGCGGAGACTGAAGAAATAGGCTCCCGACTGAACGATTAAAGAGCTTGTATATGCCTCATATCAAGTGCGATCGCTGCGGGAAACTGGTCGAAATCCGTTCGGCCTATATGGTTTTTTGCCCGGCGTGTCGGCGCAAGATGGGAAACAGCTATCCGGAGTGGAGCAAACGCCATCCGGAGGCGGATTTCGAGGCCTATGTGAGCGAGATGGCGGTGAGCGATACGGCGATTCGGGGGGCGAGGGAGCAGCGGCGGATCGGACGGGCCATCGTGCGGAGACGGGCGTTCCGGCGGGCGGCGTGGGCGGTGGGCGCCGCGGTGGTGCTGACGGTCTTGGGATTCGTCGGGTATGGGATGTGGAACCGCTATCTGCGGAGCGCGTCGATCGACGCGCTGTTGAAACAGGCGTGGCGGGTCGCTTATTACGAAGATTTGGGCGCGACGCTCAAGTTTCCGTATCCGCTGGAGGCGGTGGCGGAGTTCTCGGCCGATTCGCTCCAGCGACAAAACGACCGGCTGACGGCCGATACGGTGGAGCGGCAGGTGGTGCTGGGGGCGGCGAGCCGGCGTTGGGCCGAGCCGGGGACGGTGAGTGTGACGGCCAGCCGGATCGACTATCGGCCCGATTTCGGGGTGGATCGCGATATCGCTACGCGGCAGATCCTGCTCGACATGTTGCAGGAGAACGGCTTGCAGGGGTTCGAATACTATCGGAACGACTATTCGGTGCCGAACGTGCGGGCGCGGAGCTTGTCGGGGAGCTATCTGTTGGGGGTGGAGCCGTTCGAGTTCAGGGCGCTGATGGCGCAGTACGGACATACCGTCTGGTATTTCATGGTCGCTTATCCGCGGTCGAAGCCGGAGGGGCTGCTGGTGGCCGAGCGGTTTTTTCAGGGAATTCTGATCGACCGGCGGCTGACCGGCGCGACGTTATAGCAGCGGGTAGAGCTTCTCTAACGTCATCCCGCGCGATCCTTTGATCAATACTTGTGCGTTCCGAATCACGATCTCGCCGCTTTCAACTGCGGCTATCCATTCAGTCACGTTGGCAAACGCACGGATAATCAGCGGTTTCCCGTCTATCGAAGCGTTGGAAGCGGCGAGTGCCGCCGAAAATTCGGGACCGACCACGTAGCAAATCAAAGCGGCAGATCTGGTCGCAGCTGCCTCGGCAATCCGGTCGATAATCGCCCGGTGTTCTTCTCGGGAAAAATTCCCCAATTCGCGCATGTCGCCGAGAATCAAAATCTTACCTCCTTCGAAACCATCGTCCGGCAACGCCAGAAAGTTGTCCACCGCCACCCGCATGCTCGACGGGTTGGCGTTGTAGGCATCCTTATATAGCGTGTTCCCCGTCCCGTTTGCTGAACGGCTCACCTGCGAGCGGTTGTTGTCCGGCACATAGGCCGCCACCGCCTCCAATGCCGCGTCGGTCGGAATGCCGAAATAAGCTCCTGCCGCCACCGCCGTTGCTACGTTCGCCAAATTGTATGTTCCCGCCAGATGGGTCTGCACTTCGCCCTCCGCCGTATTCAGCGTCAGCGGATCACCCCCGGTCGCAGAGAGGCCGAACGCCGCTGCCGAGTAGCCTACAGTCGCCCCATGACCGGTATCTGAGGAAAAGCGTTCGTCCACCATCTCTGCCAACACCGGATCGTCCGTCGGATAGAGCGCGGTTCCGCTATGAGCGGCCAGATAGTCGTATAGCTCTCCTTTCCCCAAGCGCACCCCTTCCGGGCCGCCGAATCCCTCCAAATGCGCCCGTCCTACGTTGGTAATCAGTCCGATATTCGGTGCCGCGATCTCGCACAAGGCCGCAATCTCGCCCCGGTGGTTGGCCCCCATCTCCACGATCGCCACGTCGTCTTCCTCGGTTATGGAGAGCAAGGTCAACGGCACGCCGATGTGGTTGTTCAGGTTCCCCCGCGTACACGCTACCCGATACTTCGTCCGCAGGACGCGGGCGATCAGCTCCTTGGTCGTCGTCTTGCCGTTGCTCCCCGTCAGGGCGATCACCGGCAGGCCCAGCATCTGCCGATGGTAAGCCGCCAGCTCCTGCAATGCCGCCAACGTATCCTTCACCACGAAATATTTAGCCGCCTCCGTCGATGCCGGTTTAATCCCCTTGGGCAATCGGTCGTGCACAACGGCGGCGCAAGCGCCATCCGCTATCGCCTGTACGGCGTAGTCGTTGCCGTCGAAATTCTCGCCTTTCAGGGCGAAGAAGATCGGCGCGGCCAACTCCCGTACAGCCCGGCTGTCGGTGGTCACCACCCCGCCGTTCTCGCAGTAGAGCTCGTAGAGCTCAGACAAACTCTTCCCCAAACCGGTATTTGACATCTTCCACGTAATTTCGGATATTCTGTTCGTTTTCGCGGCGACAAATCAGCAGGGCATTGTCCTTTTCCACCACCAAATAGTCCGTCAAGCCTTCGACTATCGCCACTTTGCCGGCCGGGATGTTCACCACCGTCCCCGTCGTTCCGTAGCTCAACACTCCGCCGCCTCCGCAAAAGGCGTTCCCCTGTTCGTCCCGCATGGCATGCTGGTAGAGCGATCCCCAGGTGCCGATGTCGCTCCAGCCGAAGTCGCCGCAACGGACGTAGACGTTCGGCGATTTCTCCATAATGCCGTAGTCGATCGAGATGTTCTCGCACGACGGGTAGATCGTATCGATGAAAGCCTGTTCTTTGTCCGTTCCGAATCGTCCGGTTCCTCCGGCGAAGGTGGCGTTCATCTCCGGCAACCACCGCTGGAAAGCGCTCAGAATGCCTCGCACCGACCAGATGAAGATCCCCGAGTTCCAGAAAAATTCGCCGCTCTCGACGAAGACCCGGGCCATCTCGATATTGGGTTTCTCGGTGAAAGTCTTCACCTTCCGCACCTCCGTCCCGGCCGTCTCGTCGTGCGGCGCGGTGTCGATCTGGATGTAGCCGTATCCCGTCTCCGGCCGCGACGGACGGATGCCGATGGTCATCAGGTTGTCGGTGCCCGAGACGAAGTCGATCCCTTCGCGGACGATCTCCTGAAACTCCGCTTCGCCGGTGATGATGTGGTCCGACGGAGCGACGATCATCGTGGCCTCCGGATTCCGCGCCGCGATCCGGTAGGTGGCATAGGCCACGCACGGAGCGGTACTGCGTCGCACCGGTTCGGTCAGTATCTGTTCGGGAGCCAGCTCGGGCAGGTGTTCCCGCACGAGGTCGCGGTAGAGTTCGCTGGTCACGACTAAAAAGTTTTCGACCGGCACCAGCGGCAGAAAACGTTCGAATGTGCAACGGATAAAACTCTTCCCGGTGCCGAGCACGTCGAGGAATTGTTTCGGCATCCGGTTCTTGCTGAGGGGCCAGAATCGGCTGCCGATGCCGCCGGCCATGATGACGCAATAGGCGTTCGGGTTCGGATTCATGCGGTTTTAAGACGTTGGGTTTGTTCTCAGTAAAAGCAGCGCGGGATCGGGCGGTTTACCAGACGATCGGCGTCTGTCCCGTCGAGACGAGGTATTCGTTCGCGCGGCTGAAATGTTTGCAGCCGAAGAAGCCCCGGAATGCCGACAGCGGCGACGGGTGGGGAGCGGTCAGGATGCAGTTCTCCGCCGGATCGACCGCCGCCGCTTTCCGCTGGGCGTACGACCCCCAGAGCATATAGACGACATGGTTTTTCCGCTGGGCGATCGTCCGCACCACCGCGTCCGTAAACTCCTCCCAGCCCTTCCCCGCATGTGACGTGGGCGTGTGTGCCTGCACCGTCAGCACCGAGTTCAGCATCAGTACTCCCTGCTCCGCCCACCGGTCGAGTTCGCCCGTCTCGGGATACGGCGCTCCCGTGTCGTCGCTCACCTCTTTCAGGATGTTCTGCAACGACGGCGGAAACTGTGTTCCCGCGGCCACCGAAAAGCAGAGCCCGTTGGCCTGTCCCACGTTATGATAAGGATCCTGGCCGATAATCACCACTTTCAGCCGGTCGGCCGGGCAGCTGTCGAAAGCACGGAAGATGTTCGCCGCCGGCGGAAAAACCACGTGGGTCTGATACGCCTCCCGCACGAAAGCGGTCAGTTGGTCGAAATAGGGCTTCTCGAACTCCTCGTTCAGCAGCTCCTGCCACGAAGGGTCTATCTTGACGTTTGCCATCGTGCCGATACTTATTTCGCGGCGTAAAAGCAGCGTTTCGGCGACTCGGCCCGACCCTCTTTGACCAGATTCTTGATCGCTTTGTCCACGTCGGCTTTCGGCAGACCGGTCGCTTCGGCGATTTCGGCCGACTTCATCGGCGCCCCGCTCTTTTTCAGCGCTTCGAGTACTTTTTCTTCGTTCATGATCGATGTTTTTGGGGCTCTTTCGGGTGAAGAGCGAAAAATCCGAGCGTAAAATTAGAAAAAAAAGTAATTTTAGGACGAATTTGCCGGTGCGCTAAAAACAAAACGTATCTATCATATGAATTTCAAGTTTCGGAACTTTGCGCGGCTTTTGGCGGCGACGGCCGCTGTCGTCGGGGCGGCCGGGGCGTATGCCCAGCGGCCCGCGGCCGGCGAGGCGGCGCCTGTGGACAGCAGCGTCCGGGTCGGCGTGCTGCCCAACGGCATCACCTATTACCTCAAACACAACGACAAACCGACCCGGAGGGCCAACTTCCACATCTACTACAAGGTGGGGGCGATCCAGGAGACCGACGCGCAGAACGGACTGGCCCACTTCCTCGAGCACATGGCTTTCAACGGGTCGGAGCACTTTCCGGGCAACTCGATGATCGACTGGCTGTCGGGGATCGGCGTGCGGTTCGGCGAGAACCTCAATGCCGCTACGGGGCAGGAGCAGACCACGTATATGATCACCGACGTGCCTTTGACCCGGGACGGAATCATTGACTCGGCCTTGCTGATCCTTCATGACTGGGCCGGGCGGATCACGCTCGACACCGCCGATATCGACAAGGAGCGCGGCGTGATTACCGAAGAGTGGCGACAGGGGAACTCGGCCGGGCGGCGGGTGTTCGAACGGCAGTCGCCCGTGCTGTTCAACGGATCGCTCTATGCCCGGCGCAACGTAATCGGCAATCAGGAGGTGATTCAGGGGTTTGCCTACGACGAGTTGCGGGATTTCTACCGGAAGTGGTACCGGCCCGACTTGCAGGCTTTCTTCATCGTCGGGGATTTCGACGTGGACAGCATGGAGCAGCGGTTGAAGCGGACGATGGCCGACCTGCCTGCCGCCGCCGTGCGGACGCCGAAAGCGACGGTGACGGTCGAGGATAACGAACTGCCGCTCGTTTCGGTCGTTTCGGATCCCGAACTGACCGGTACGTCGGTCGAACTGCTCTTCCGCGACGAGCCCTTGCGGGATCGGTACGACGGGATGGAGCGGTTGTGGAACCAGTATGTCCGTTCGCTGGCTGCGCGGATGCTGAGCATCCGGTTCGTCGATCTGGCGCGGCAGGAGGGGGCGCCTTTCCGGAGTGCGGGGTGCAATTACTCCCCGGTCGTGCGGCCGTTCGATGCCTTTTTCGTGGCGGGTTCGGCGCGCGACGGCGAGGCGCTGCGCACCCTCGAAGCCTTGTACACCGAGCTCTGCCGGGTGCGGGCCAACGGTTTCGTCGCGTCGGAGCTGGATCGGGTCAAACTGGAAACCATGCGTCAGACCGAGAGCTATTTCGAGAACCGGAACGATCGCAAAAACGGCGAGTTCGTCTCGGAATATATGCGCCATTTCGAGAGCGGCGAACCTTACCTGACTCCGGAGCAGGATTTGGCGATCACCCGGCGGATTCTCGACGCTATTTCGCTGGAGGATGTGAATCGCGTGACGGCGGAGTGGGTGCGCGACCGCAACAGCGCGGTGCTGATCTCGATGCGCGAGGACGAGAAACACCCCCTGCCGACCGAGGCGGAGGTGAGGGAGGTGATCGACCGGGTGAAAAACATCGCTTTCGATGCCTATGAAGAGGTGGCAGCGGCGAACGAACTGATGGACGCCTCGGCTTTGCCGGGGGCTCCGGTGGTGAAAACGACGGCCGGGAGGTTCGGCTCGACGGTTTGGACGCTGAAGAACGGCGTGCGGGTGGTGGTCAAACCGACGCAGTTGAAAGCCGACGAGGTGCAGATGAACGCTTTCCAGCGCGGCGGGACGACCACGGTCGAAGAGGTGACCGACCTCTATAACCTCGGGATGCTGCCCTCTTATCTGGGGACGACGGGCGTGGGGAACTTCTCGCGCACCGAGCTGGACCGGTATCTGGCGGGGCGCAGGGCCGGGGCGATGCCTTCCGTGGGGTCGTTGTCCCAGGGATTCGGCGGGAGCTGCTCGCCTCGGGATGTCGAGACGATGCTGCAACTCGTATACCTCTACTACACTGCGCCGAGGTTCGAACGCAGCGACTGGAACGTGATGATGGATCGCTACCGTTCGATGCTGCCCGGCGTGACGCAGAATCCGAACTACATCTTGCAGGACAGCTTGTTCCAGACCGTCTACGGGCACAATCCGCGCACCTTCATGCTGATGAGTGCGAAGGTGCTGGACACCGTTTCGCTGGAGCGTACCGAACAACTCTACCGGCATTTCTTCTCCAATGCCGACGGGATGACCTTCGTCTTCGTGGGGAACATCGCGGCCGACTCGTTGAGGCCTCTGGCCGAGAAGTATCTCGGTTCGCTGCCTGCGAAACGCGGGAAGGCGCCGCGATGGGGACGGCATGTCGTGGTGCCGGTGCCGGGCGTCGTGCAGAATATGTATAAGACGCCGCTCGAAAGTCCGAAGGTGACCGCCGTCGAGCTCTATTCCGGCGCGCTGCCTTACACCCTGGCGCGGAGCATCGAGTTGGAGGCGATCCGTTATATGCTGGAGATGCGCTACACCCGGAAGATTCGCGAGGAGCGTGGCGGAACCTATGGGGTGGGCGTCTCGCTGACCTACCAGAAAGAGCCGCTGCCGCGTTTTGCCTACCAGATTTTCTTCGAGACCGACACGGCCAAAATCGGCGAGCTATTGCCGCTGGTCGGCGAGGAGATTCGGGCCTTGGTGACCGAGGGGGTTACGGCTGACGAGCTGACCCGGACGAAGGAGTTCTTCCTCAAGCGGCATCGCGACGGATTGATTCATAACGGGACGTGGCTCGGCTACCTGACCAGCTGGTACCTGAACGACAACAATCGTTACGACGGCTACGAGGCGGCGGTGCAGGCTTTGACGTCGGAATCGGTGCGGGCCGCGGCTGCGGCGGCTTTCGGACAGGGCAACGTCTGCACCGTGGTGCAGCTGCCGGAGGAGCCGCGCGAAGAGTAAATCGGTATTTATGGAAGTCGAATTGCTGGCTCCGGCCGGAACGGCCGCTATCGGTCGGGCGGCCATCGATGCCGGAGCCGATGCTGTCTATATCGGTGCCGAGCGGTTCGGCGCGCGGGTGGCTGCGGGGAACGCCATGAGCGATATCGCCGGGCTGGCGGAGTATGCCCACGGCTTCGGCGCGCGGGTCTACCTGACGATGAACACCCTGCTGTTCGACGACGAACTTTCGGCGGCACGGGACACCGCCTGGGCGGCCTGCGAGGCCGGGGTCGATGCGCTGATCGTACAGGACATGGCATTTCTGCGGATGGATCTGCCGCCCGTGGCGTTGCATGCCTCGACGCAGACCTTCAACCTGACGCCGGAACGGGCGCTCTTTCTCGCCGAGGCCGGTTTTTCGCGCATCGTGCTGGAGCGGGGGGCTTCGCTGGCGCAGATCCGGGCCATCCGGGCCGCCCTGCCCGAGGAGGTCGAACTGGAGGCGTTCGTGCACGGGGCCATCTGCGTCTCGTACAGCGGACAGTGCTACCTGGGACACGCCTTGTGCGGACGGGGAGGCAACCGGGGCGGCTGCGCCCAACCGTGTCGCGCGCGATACGACCTGTATGACGATCGGGGCGAGCGGCTGGTGCGCGATCGGGCTTTGCTGTCGGTGCGGGATATGTCGCTCGGCGGGCGGCTCGACGACCTGATCGGTGCCGGTGTCTGTTCGCTCAAGATCGAAGGGCGGCTCAAAGAGGCCGATTATGTGGTCAATAATACCGCTTATTACCACCGGCGGCTGGAGGCGTTGGGGGTCGGGCGGATTTCGGCGGGGCGCGTGACGTGCGATTTCGAGCCCAACCCCGGGAAGAGCTTTTCGCGGGGCTTCACCACCTATTTTTTCGACGCCAAACAGGCCGGTGTCGCAGCTCCGGAAGCCCGGTCGGTGGGCGAGTCGGTCGGCGTCGTCTCCCGGAGCGACGGGGCGGTTCTAACCTTGAAGTTGAGGCCGGACGTGGCGATTCACAACGGAGACGGGCTCTGCTTCCGGACTCCTGCCGGGCTGTTGGAGGGGTGTTCGGTGAACCGGGCCGAGGGGAGTCGGCTCGTACTGAACAAGGCGGTCGAGCTGGCGGCGGGGACGGAGGTGTTCCGGAACCTCGACCGGACGTTTCATCCTTCGGCCGTGCGGCGGCTGGCGACCGTTGTCCGATTTGCGCCTCCCGTGATCTCGGCGGAGGACGAGACGGGGATTTCGGCGGCCGTTTCGCTGCCCGACGGATACGAACCGGCCTCGAATCGGGAGCTGGCGGAACGGAATATCCGGCAGGCGTTTTCAAAGGGGGGCGGGACGATTTTCGAAATCTCGCGCGTGGAGGTGGCGCGGGAGGGCGAGTTGCCGTTCGTTCCGGCGGCCGGGCTGAACGCCTTGCGGCGGGAGCTGCTCGCAGCGCTTCTGGCGGCCCGGCAGAAGGCTTATCGGCGGCCGGAACCTTACGTGCGGCCTGCGACCCCGCCGGTCGTGCCGCCGGGGCTCGAACGGGATTTCCGGGCCAATATCGCCAACGCCGTGGCCGAACGGTTCTATCGCGAGGCGGGATTCGAGGCGGTGGAAAAGGCGCTGGAGGTGCAGACCGATCCGGAACTGACGGGGCGCGAAGTGATGCGGACGCCGTACTGCATCCGGCGCGAGCTGGGACTTTGTCTGAAAGAGCATCCGGAGGAGCAGGGGCGCCGGCTTTTTCTGGTGAACAACGGCGTGCGGCTGGAGCTCGCATTCCGGTGCGCCGCGTGCGAAATGGCCGTGATCTATCGCGGTCGAGGCTGACCTGCGCAGGCTGGGAATGCTCGATTTCTCTCCATTTCGGGCTTTCCGATTCGATCGGTCGACGAAAAAATCGCACGCTCATTCCGATGAATGTATTGAAAATCAAAAAACAGTGCGTATCTTTGCAGACCGATTTTGTGTAATTTTTTAAAAAACAAAGAGAAACGACAAAATGCCAACTATCCAACAGTTAGTACGTAAAGGAAGGAAAGACGTGGCGTTCAAGAGCAAAGCTCCGGCTTTGGAGGCTTGTCCGCAGCGTCGCGGCGTGTGCGTGCGTGTCTACACCACCACGCCGAAGAAACCGAACTCGGCGATGCGTAAAGTCGCTCGTGTGCGGTTGACCAACGGGAAAGAGGTCAATGCCTACATCCCGGGCGAAGGGCACAACTTGCAGGAACACTCCATCGTGCTCGTGCGCGGCGGTCGTGTGAAAGACCTGCCGGGGGTACGTTATCACCTCGTTCGCGGGACACTCGACGCGGCCGGAGTCGACGGGCGGAACCAACGCCGTTCAAAATACGGAACCAAACGCCCGAAAGCGGGAGCGGCTAAGAAATAGTCCGTTCTAAGAACAGAACACACACACAACCAAACTAATTTCATCAGTCGCCGATCCCCGGACGGAACCCCTCGCGGACAACCGACCGCTTCGCGCGGCGAAACAAAAAGAAAAATGAGAAAAGCGAAGCCTAAAAAGCGAATTCTACTTCCTGACCCCAAGTTTGGCGACACCCAGGTAACGCGGTTCGTCAATAGCCTGATGTTAGACGGTAAGAAGAGTATTGCATACGGTATTTTCTATGACGCCATAGATATCGTAGGCGAGAAGATGAAGGACACGGAAAAGGCTCCTTTGGAAATTTGGAAAAAAGCGCTCGAAAACATCACCCCGCAGGTCGAAGTCAAATCTCGGCGTGTCGGCGGGGCTACCTTCCAGGTACCGATGGAAGTTCGACCGGAACGCAAAGTGGCCATTAGTATTCGCCACATGTTGCAGTTCGCGCGCAAACGCGCCGGCCGGTCGATGGCAGAAAAACTCGCCGCAGAGATCATGGCGGCATATAATGAAGAAGGCGGCGCATTCAAACGCAAGGAAGAGATGCACCGGATGGCGGAAGCCAATAAGGCGTTCGCACACTTCAGATTCTAACCGGAACTATTACAGGGACAATAATTTATGGCAAGAGACCTTAAATTCACCAGGAATATCGGTATCATGGCCCACATCGACGCGGGCAAGACTACCACTTCGGAACGTATCCTGTTCTACACCGGGAAAACACACAAAATCGGGGAAGTTCACGAGGGGGGGGCGACCATGGACTGGATGGTGCAGGAACAGGAGCGCGGGATTACCATTACGTCGGCCGCTACGACCGCTTTCTGGAACTACAAAGACAACACCTATCAGATCAACATTATCGACACCCCGGGCCACGTCGACTTCACCGTCGAAGTGGAACGCTCGCTGCGGGTGCTGGACGGAGCGGTGGCTACGTTCTGCGCGGTGGGGGGCGTTGAGCCGCAGTCCGAAACCGTGTGGCGGCAGGCGGACAAATATAATGTGCCCAGGATCGGATATGTTAATAAAATGGACCGGACCGGGGCCGATTTTGCCGGGGTTTGCGCTCAGGTGCACGAACGGCTCGGGGCCAATGCCGTGCCGGTGGTGCTGCCGATCGGGGCCGAAGATAAGTTTACCGGAGTGATCGACTTGGTATACAACCGGGCGTACGTCTATTTCGATGACAAGACCGTGCGGGACAATTACCACATCGAAGAGATTCCGGAAAACTTGAAGGCTGAGGCTGCTGCTGCGCGGGCTAAGCTCATCGAGGAAGTGGCGGCGTCGGACGACGCTTTGATGGAGAAATTCTTCGAAGATCCCGATGCCATTACGCCGGAAGAAATTATCGTGGCTTTGCGGAAAGCGACCATTAATATGAGCGTCGTGCCGATGCTCTGCGGTTCGTCGTTCAAGAACAAGGGGGTGCAGCTCTTGCTGGACTCGATCGTCGCATACCTGCCGTCGCCGCTCGATGTAGAGGCTATCGTAGGGACCGACCCGCGGACGGACGAAGAGACCAAACGCCATCCGAGTGAAGCCGATCCGTTCTGTGCTTTGGCCTTCAAGATTGCAACCGACCCGTTCGTGGGACGTCTCGGATTTATCCGCGTATATTCGGGGAAATTGGATGCTGGTTCGTACACGTTCAACTCTCGTTCAGGGAAGAAGGAACGCATCTCGCGTATCTACCAGATGCACGCCAATAAACAGAACCCGATCGAATTCGTCGGGGCTGGGGATATTGCTGCGGCGGTAGGGTTCAAGGATGTGCGTACCGGGGATACCTTGTGCGACGAAAACCACCCGATCGTGCTCGAATCCATGACCTTCCCGGAACCGGTGATCGGGCTCGCCATCGAACCCAAAACCCAGAAAGACCTCGATAAACTCGGGGTAGGGCTGGGGAAACTGGCTGAAGAAGACCCGACCTTTACGGTTAAGACGGATGAAGACTCCGGACAGACCGTCATCTCGGGGATGGGGGAATTGCACCTGGAAATCATCGTCGACCGCTTGAAACGCGAATTCGGCGTCGAAATCAACCAGGGCGCCCCGCAGGTGAACTACAAGGAAGCGTTGACCGGGACGTTCGAACACCGCGAAGTGTTCAAGAAACAGACCGGGGGGCGCGGTAAGTTCGCCGACATCATCTTCGAAATCGGGCCGGCTTCGAGCAAAGAAGTGGTCGGTCTGGAATTCGTCGACGTGGTCAAAGGGGGGAACATTCCCAAGGAATTTATTCCGGCTGTGCAGAAAGGGTTCGCTTCGGCGATGGAAAACGGCGCTTTGGCCGGCTATCCGATCGACGCCATGAAGGTGACCTTGAAAGACGGTTCGTTCCACCCGGTCGACTCGGATGCCTTGTCGTTCGAAATCTGTGCCCGGAACGGGTTCCGGCATGCGGCCATCAAGGCCAATCCGGTGATTATGGAGCCGATTATGGCGGTCGAAGTCGTTACCCCGGAAGAAAACATGGGGGATATCATCGGCGACCTCAATAAACGGCGCGGCCAGATCTCCGGGATGGAATCCAAAGGGAATGCCCGGGTGGTCAAGGCGAAAGTGCCGCTGGCAGAGATGTTCGGCTATGTGACTGTACTGCGGACGATTTCGTCGGGTCGTGCGACCAGTTCGATGGAATTCTCGCACTTCGAAGCCGTGCCGAACAACGTCTCCAAGGAGATCATCGAAAAAGCAAGTGGTAAATTCAAAAACGAAGACGAATAATGAGCCAGAAAATCAGAATAAAACTCAAATCCTACGATCACAATCTGGTGGACAAGTCTGCCGAAAAGATCGTCAAGACGGTGAAATCGACCGGAGCTGTGGTCAGCGGGCCGATTCCGCTGCCTACCAACAAAAAGATCTTCACCATCAATCGGTCGACTTTCGTCAACAAGAAGTCGCGCGAACAGTTCCAGCTCTCTACGTTTAAGCGGATTCTGGACATCTACAGCTCGACCTCCAAGACCATCGACGCCTTGATGAAACTCGAACTCCCGAGCGGGGTAGAGGTTGAGATTAAAGTCTGAGGATTTTAGATCGATAAGATTCGTCTACAATGTTGTTCGGAAGCGTTCTCCTTGAGATTTTGAAGAGGGAACGCTTCCGAATTTTTGTTGCGAGGGGAGTGGATATTTATCTGAAAAAGAAGTTAAATTTGTCATAGGAAACACTTATTGCTATGAAAATACATGCGGTCGCTTTTCTTTGCACGGCAGCGTTGCTGGGCGGATTCGTTTCATGCGGCGGAGGAACCTCTCCGGCGGGGCGGGAGGTGCCCGAAGTGGCTGTGCACGTGGAGCCGCTGCCCGGCGATACCCTGATGCTCGGATACATCGGTTCGGTGACCGTGCGGGACTCCTTGCTCTTTTTGGTCGATTACGGGCGCGCCGGTCAGGCCGACGCATTGGTGCAGCTCTATAGCTATCCGGCCTTGCGGCCGCTGTGTCGGTTCGTCAGCCGGGGGAAAGGGCCCAACGAGACGCTCGGGATATCCGGCTATGTCGTTGATGACGATAGCGTGCGGGTATTTACCATGGTGGCTCCCCGAATGTTCGTCTATGGACTGGCCGATTTGGTGCGCGGCGAGCGGCTGCCGGCGCGGGTGATCCCTTATCCGGAAGAGTGCGGAGAGGCAGCCGGGTTCTGTCGGACAGACTCCGGATTCGTGTTCGGGTCTTTTTCCGACGAATCTACCGGGCGCATCGTCCAGATCGACAGCCTCGGAAGTGTGGTCGGGCGCTATTATTCGATACCTTACCGGCCGGAAGATGTCGAACAGTTGGGCGGTGCTCCGGGCAATATGATTCCTTATCTTTGGCAAGCCACCGTGGCTGCGGCGGGCGAGACGGTCGTGTTCGGCACCAAATTGGGTGATGTGCTCGAAATCTATAACCTGCGCGACTCGACCCGGAATCGCGTGGTTCGCGGGCCGGACGGGCCGCCGGAGGTGAAGCGCGACGGGCAGTCTTTCATCTTCGGGCTCAAAAAGGGGTATCGGGATTTGAAAATCGTCGGCGACCGGATTTACGCCCTGTATCGGTATGAGCGGCAGAGCGAAGAGGACGAGGCCGAGTCGGCAGAGGAGAATAAGATGAGCGTGTTGCGCGTATTCGATTTTGACGGGAACTGGCTGAAGAGCTATGTGTTGGATCGTCCGCTCGGCTGTTTTGATATGCTGGCCGACGGTCGGACGGTGGTTGCCGGCGACCCGACGGCGGAGTACCAACTCTGCACCTTTACTTTGCCCGATTGATTCCGCCGCGATTCAATCCGAACGACAGACGAACCCCGTCCCGAACAGAAAAAGGGCGGGGTTTTCTCGTTCGCTCTTCGGCCCCTTGTCCGCTGAGAATGAATGCCCCGCCACCGAAAAAATCCACCGAAAAATTTGATAATCAACCGAAAAACCCTATCTTTGCAGTCGCCTTTGCTCTCTTTATGCAGGTAAGCGATTGATTTCGAGCCTCCTGTCGCTGAAGCGAGTTGAAAAGGCAGACACTTTTTTACAAACCATTACCAAACAAAATGTCAGGACTAATTGGGAAAAAAATCGGAATGACATCCGTTTTCAGTGCCGAGGGGAAAAACATCCCATGCACTGTGATCGAAGCTGGTCCGTGTGTGGTTACGCAAGTCAAAACCATCGAAAAGGATGGTTACGCCGCTGTGCAGCTTGCCTATGACGACAAAAAGGAAAAGCACACCAGCAAGCCGATGATGGGCCACTTCGCCAAGGCGGGGACGACCCCGAAGCGGAAAATCGCCGAATTCAAATCGTTCGAAACGATGCCGAACTTGGGCGATACCGTGGGCGTGGATGTGATCGTGGAAGGCGAATGGGTTGATGTGACCGGGATCTCCAAAGGGAAAGGTTTTCAGGGGGTTGTTAAACGGCACGGCTTCGGCGGTGTCGGCGGCCAGACCCACGGGCAGCACAACCGGCAACGGCACGTAGGGTCGCTGGGTGCATCTTCGTATCCGTCGCGGGTGTTTAAAGGGAAACGCATGCCGGGACGGACTGGCGGCGAGCAGGTCAAAGTGCTCAATCTGAAAGTGCTCAAAGTGATTCCGGAAAACAACCTCATCCTTGTGAAAGGTTCCATTCCGGGGGCTAAAGGCTCTTATTTGTTAATCGAAGGCTAACCATTCAAGGGGAGGAGATTTAAGTTATGGAACTCAACATACTCGATATCGCCGGCAAAGAGACCGGGAAGAAAGTGACCTTGAACGACGCCGTATTCGCGCTCGAACAGCCGAACGATCACGCCATCTACCTCGACGTGAAGCAATACCTCGCCGATCAGCGTCAGGGAACTCACAAATCGAAACAACGGAACGAAGTGGCCGGTTCCACCCGTAAACTCAAGAAACAGAAAGGGACGGGCGGGGCCAGAAGTGGATCGATTCTGTCGCCGCTGTTTGTCGGAGGCGGGCGTGTATTCGGGCCCGTGCCGCGCGACTATCGCTTCAAACTCAACAAGAAACTCAAACAACTCGCACGGCGCAGCGCCTTGACCTACAAAGCGAAAAATGCAGCGATTACCGTGGTCGACAGCTTCGAAATGCAGCCCAAAACCAAGGAATTTATCGCAGCAGCCAAGAACTTGGGGATCGCTGAAAAGAAGACGCTGGTGATTCTGTGCGGCGATACGGACAACGCCGGCGTGATCCTCGCATCGCGCAACCTGCCGAACGTAAAGGTTATCCAGGCACAGAACCTCAATACCTACGACGTCATGAACGCGGCACACCTGCTGATTGGCGGGGAAGGGGCTGTGGCGGCTATGCAGCAGGTTTGTGGAATCCAGTAACGAAGACCATCTTTTAAAGAAAGATCATGGAAATTTTGATTAAGCCGATATTGACCGAGAAAATGACGGCTCAGGGCGAAAAACTGAACCGCTACGGTTTTATTGTGGATCCGCGGGCGAACAAGCTCCAGATCAAGGCTGCGGTGGAAGCTATGTACGGCGTCGTGGTGACCGATGTCAACACCTGTAACTACGACGGCAAACGCAAGAGCCGCTACACCAAAGCCGGAATGCTCGAAGGGCGTCAGAACCGCTACAAAAAGGCGATCGTCACCCTCGGAGGAGAAGACAAAATCGATTTTTACAGTAATATCTAAAAGACGATGGCAGTTAGAAAATTCAAACCGATGACCCCGGGTCAGAGACATAAAGTTATCGGCACCTTTGACGATATTACGACTTCGACTCCGGAAAAATCACTGGTAACCCCCCTCAAATCCTCAGGAGGGCGGAACAATACCGGGAAAATGACCATGCGCTACATCGGTGGTGGACATAAACGTCAGTACCGCATCATCGACTTCATGCGCAACAAGGATGGCATGACCGCTACGGTCAAAACCATCGAATACGACCCGAACCGCAGCGCGCGGATTGCCCTCGTGGTCTATGCCGACGGCGAAAAACGATACATCGTTGCGCCGGTGGGCTTGACCGTCGGGCAGAAGATCGCCAGCGGAGCGGGCGTCGCACCTGAAGTGGGCAACACACTATTCCTTTCGGAAATTCCTCTTGGTACCGTTGTGCACTGCATCGAACTCACACCCGGCAGGGGCGCTGCAATGGCGCGGTCTGCGGGGACTTACGCTCAGCTGCTTGCCCGCGAGGGGAAGTACGCTATTATTAAACTTCCTTCAGGGGAAACCCGTATGGTGCTCACCACCTGCCGGGCTACGATCGGGACCGTATCCAATCCGGACCACAGTCTCGAACAAAGCGGCAAGGCAGGGCGCAAGCGCTGGCTCGGGCGGCGTCCGCGCAACCGCGGCGTCGTGATGAACCCTGTCGATCACCCGATGGGTGGGGGTGAAGGACGTGCTTCCGGGGGACACCCGCGCTCGCGTACGGGCGTGCTGGCTAAGGGCTACAAAACCCGCAACCCCAAGAAGACGACTTCCAAATTCATCGTTTCACGGAGGAATAAATAATCTAATCAAGACAGCGTAAATGAGCCGTTCACTGAAAAAAGGACCGTATATCGAACCGAAACTCGAAGGCAAGATCCTTGCCATGAACGATAGCGGCAAAAAATCGGTTATCAAGACCTGGTCGCGCGCGAGCATGATCTCGCCGGACTTTGTGGGACATACCCTGGCGGTGCATAACGGGAATAAATTTATTCCGGTGTATGTGACCGAAAACATGGTGGGTCACAAGTTGGGTGAATTCGCACCGACCCGCAGCTTCCGCGGTCACGGGGGCAACAAGAAAAAATAGTGTTAAAAAGTAATTCCGTATACCTGTTATGGGTGCAAGAAAAAGATTAAGAGCCGAAAAGCTCAAAGCGGAAAAGCGCTCGATCGCGATCGCGTCGTTGCGCGAATGCCCGACCTCCCCGCGAAAAATGAGACTCGTGGCCGATATGATCCGCGGCGTGGAGATCAATCGCGCTTTGGGGATGCTGCGGTATTCCAAGAAAGAGGCATCGGTACGCCTCGAAAAACTCCTCCGGTCGGCTATCGCCAACTGGGAAGCAAAGAATCAGGGCGTTTCATTGGAAGAGACCCCGCTGTGCGTCAAAACCATCAGCGTCGACGGCGGACGGCAACTCAAACGGATCCAGCCTGCTCCGCAGGGGCGCGCACACCGGATTCGGAAACGTTCCAACCACGTGACCATCATCGTCGACCGGATGGAAATCGCTGCGCCTGCCGTTAAGGAAGCAGCTGCGCCGGCCACCGAAACCAAACCGGCTGCTAAGAAAACCACCGCCGCTACGACTAAAAAAGCGACGACTACGGCCAAGAAAACGACCGCTGCCAAGACCACCACTGCCAAGGCGGCTGCCGATGTGAAACCTGAAAACGCAGCAAACTAAGATGGGACAGAAAGTAAATCCGATTGCCAATCGGCTGGGCATCATTCGGGGTTGGGACTCGTCATGGTATGGCGGCAAGGAATTCCCGGCAAAACTCGTTGAAGACGCCAAAATTCGTAAATACCTCGGAGCACGCTTGGCCAAAGCCAGCGTCTCGAAAATCGTGATCGAACGGACCTTGAAGCTGGTGACCGTTACCATCAGCACCTCGCGGCCCGGGATCATCATCGGGAAAGGCGGCGCTGAGGTGGATAAGTTGAAGGAAGAACTGCGCAAACTGACCGGTAAGGACGTGCAGATCAATATCTTCGAAGTGAAACGGCCGGAGTTGGATGCGGTGATTGTATCGAACAATATCGCACGTCAGGTCGAAGGGCGTATCTCGTATCGGCGGGCGATCAAGACCACCATCGCATCGACGATGCGGATGGGCGCAGAAGGGATCAAGATCCAGATCTCGGGTCGTGTGGGGGGCGCTGAAATGGCCCGCAGCGAATCGTACAAGGAAGGGAGAATTCCGTTGCATACCTTCCGTGCAGATATCGACTACAACCTCGCCGAAGCTTTGACCAAAGTGGGTCTGTTGGGGGTTAAAGTATGGATCTGCAACGGCGAAGTGTATGCCAAGCGCGATTTGTCGCCGATCGTAGGGATGAGCGCATCCGCAGCAGGACGCGGCGGCGACGACCGTCGCGGAGGCGGACGCGACGACCGCAGAGGCGGTCGGGATGATCGCCGCGGGGCACGTCGCGGGGGACGCGACGACCGTCGTGGAGGCCGCAACTCCAATAATCAGTAAATCTGTCGTCAGACGAAATAAAAGGAACTAACCATGTTACAACCGAAAAAGACGAAATTTCGCAGAATGCAGAAAGGCCGCATGAAAGGTCTGGCACAGAGAGGAGCTGAACTGTCATTCGGATCGTTCGGTATCAAGGCCCTGGAGTCGGCCTGGATCACCGGACGGCAGATCGAGGCCGCTCGTCAGGCCATCGTGCGTCAGATGAAACGTGAAGGCCAGGTGTGGATTCGGATCTTCCCGGACAAACCGATCACCAAAAAACCGGCCGAAGTGCGTATGGGTAAAGGGAAAGGTTCGCCCGAAGGATTCGTGGCGCCGGTTACCCCCGGTCGCATCTTGTTCGAAGCCGAAGGGGTGCCGTTGGAAGTAGCGCAGGAAGCGCTCCGGCTCGGGGCTCAGAAACTGCCCATTACCACCAAGTTTATCATCCGTCGCGATTATACCGAAACCTCTATCTAACACGAAGACATGAAAACATCCGAAATACGTGAACTGACAGCGGGCGAAATCGTCGAACGGGTAGAGACCGAAAAGGCCAACTTGCTGCGTGCCAAAATGAACCACGCCGTTTCGCCGGCCGAAAACTCGACCACCATCAAAAATATGCGCCGCGATATCGCACGTCTGCTGACCATCCTGCGCGAAAAACAAACCACCACTATTAACAAGTAGAGGCCATGGAAGAAAGAAATCTTAGAAAAGAGAGAACCGGGGTGGTCGTCAGCAACAAAATGGACAAATCGATCGTTGTTGCTGTAAAACGGAAAGTGAAACACCCGATCTACGGTAAATTCGTCAATAAAACCACCAAATTCGTCGCCCACGACGAAACCAACGACTGCGGCGAAGGGGATACCGTCCGGATTATGGAAACCCGTCCGCTCAGCAAGTCCAAACGGTGGAGATTAGTAGAAATCATCGAAAGAGCTAAGTAACCATGATACAACAAGAAAGCCGGCTCTCCGTAGCCGATAACAGCGGAGCCAAGGAAGTCCTCTGTATCCGTGTACTTGGCGGTACCGGGCGGCGCTACGCGTCGATCGGGGACAAAATCGTTGTCAGCGTCAAAAGCGCGACCCCGGGCGGCGACATCAAAAAAGGCGCAGTCTCGAAAGCAGTCGTGGTACGCACCAAGAAAGAGGTGCGTCGGCCGGACGGCTCCTACATCCGCTTCGACGACAACGCCGTCGTGTTGCTCAACAACGCCGGTGAAATGCGCGGTACGCGTATCTTCGGGCCGGTGGCCAGAGAGCTTCGCGACGCCAATATGAAAATCATCTCCTTGGCGCCGGAAGTGCTGTAAACCTTCTCTTAACAAACAAACCGAAATGTCAACTAAACTGCATATCAAAAAAGGGGACACGGTGTACGTCAATGCTGGCGACAACAAAGGGCAGCAGGGTAAAGTGCTCGAAGTGCTCGTCGAAAAGCAGCGCGCCATCGTCGAAGGGGTCAATCTGGTGAGCAAACACACCAAACCCAACGCCGCAAATCCTCAGGGCGGGATCGTGAAACGGGAAGCCCCGATTCACATCAGCAACCTGCAACCGCTCGATCCGAAGTCGGGAAAACCGACCCGTGTGGGACGCAAGAAGAACGATAAAGGCAAACTGGTCCGCGTGGCCGTCAAATCAGGCGAGGAGATCAAATAATGGCATACGTACCTTCACTCAAAACCAAATACAAAGAGGAGATCGCTCCCGCTTTGATGAAAGAGTTCGGCTACAAAAGCATCATGCAGGTGCCGAAGCTCGAAAAAATCGTCATCAACCAGGGGATCGGAGCTGCCGTTGCTGATAAGAAACTCGTTGAAGTGGCTCAGAACGAGCTCTCTACGATTGCCGGACAGCACGCCGTACAGACCCGGTCCAAGAAAGACATCTCGAACTTCAAACTCCGTAAGCAGATGCCCATCGGGGTGCGCGTTACCTTGCGTCGGGAACGGATGTACGAATTCTTGGAACGGTTGATCGCAGTCTCTTTGCCGCGTATCCGCGACTTCAAAGGGATCAACGACAAATTCGACGGCCAGGGGAACTACACCTTGGGGGTGCAGGAACATATCATCTTCCCGGAAATCGACATCGACAAGATTACCAAAATCTTCGGCGTCGAAATCACCTTCGTGACTACCGCGGATAATGATACCGAAGCTTATGCACTGCTCAAGCAGTTCGGCCTTCCTTTTAAAAACGCAAAAAAGAACTAAGCCATGGCAAAAGAATCGATGAAAGCCCGCGAAGTGAAACGGGCCAAGCTCGTGGCACGATATGCCGCTAAGCGCGCCGCACTGAAAGAGGCGGGAGATTATGCGGGGTTGGCTAAATTGCCGAAAAACTCCAACCCGATCCGGCTGCACAACCGTTGTCAGCTCACGGGGCGACCGAAAGGGTACATGCGGCAGTTCGGAATCAGCAGAATCCAGTTCCGTGAGATGGCTTCCGCAGGTTTGTTGCCGGGGGTGAAGAAAGCGAGCTGGTAGATTTTCGATGTTGTTTTGGTGCAACGTCGAAATGACTTGATAGTTCATCGGGGCTTCGGAGATTCCGGAGCCCCGATGCTCATTTTAGAGGGGATTGTGACAGTCAATTTAGGGCCGAGGCTGCCTTAGCGAAACGTAGTTTCGCCCGTCCTGCCGGGGTCACCCGGACGCCGCCCGCGCAGGGCAGTTTCAGGCGGGGCAAAGAATGAGGTGTCGACAGCTTTAAGATGCGTCAGCATCCGTCTAAAGTTCGGCTTCGCCTTCCTCCTCGCCGCTCAGCAATTTGCAAACTACGTTTGCATTGCTCTCGCTGGCAGCGTCGGCTTTCTGGTTCTCTTTGTTCACAAAGAGAACAGTACCAGCCGGGGCAGTGCTCAGATCGCGCGCCGTCGCCTAAGGAGGGAAATCGTCAAAACTCGCTGGCGTGTTTTGATAGGATTTCCCCAGGCGCGCGAACAAAGAACGGAGCGAGGAATTGGGCTGAGGCTGCCCCTTCCGAGTGCCGGGAGGCACCGCCCGCCCGGCGGACGCGTTCGCGCCACGGCGGTCGGCCTTTATTACATCAAAGCAATCGCGCGCCACGCCTAAAGGAGCGATTCAACGATTTCGGCGGTAGCCGAATATAGATGAATCGCGCAAGGCGCGCGAAAACGCGGCGGAGCGAAAGCGGAGCCGCAGTGAGGCGGACACGGGGCAGAGAATAGGGGCG
>NZ_CAJTUJ010000021.1 GCF_910579375.1 uncultured Rikenella sp. | reverse complement strand
CGGTAGCGAACAGACTGGTTCGCTACCGCCCGACCTGTTTCATCCTCTCTCCTACCCCACCAGCAGGACGATCACCACGCCCCAGATAATCAGCAGGGTATTCCCCACGGCGTAGGTAATGGTATATCCCATCGCCGGCACATTGCTGCCGAGGGTCTCCTCCACCGCCCCCAGCGCCGCCGTGGTCGTCCGCGCGCCAGAACAACACCCCAGCGTCAGCGCGTCATTGAACCGGAAGAGGTATTTCCCGATGAAAATTCCCGAGATCAACGGAATCGACGTGGCCACGATCCCGACGAGGAGCACGCTCCAGCCCATCTCCTGCAACCCGCGGATAAAGGTCGGCCCGGTCGAAATCCCGACGATGGCGATAAAGACGTTCAACCCGACGTTGTTCATAAACCAGACCGCCGGTTCGGGCAGCCCTCCGAAATCGGGCCTCCGCGCCCGCAACCAGCCGCAGATCAGTCCGGCGATCAGCACACCCCCGCTCACGGTCAGGCTCAACGGGATCGAGCCGATCCGCGTCACCAGCACCCACCCGAAAATCAAGCCTCCGAGGACGATTCCGAGTCCGGCAAAGGTCATACTGCTCTTCGGCGTCTCCGGATCGCTGAATCCGAGCCGCCCGGCAGCCCGTTCGACATCCTGCCGCAACCCCACCAACTCCAGCCGGTCGCCCGTATCCAGCCGACCGTTGCCCAGAACGGGCACCCGAACGCCCGCCCGCGTGATGGAACGAATCATCACGCCATGCATAAAATCGGCTTTCAACAGATCGCGGATCGGCATCCGAGTCGTCTCTTTCCGCCGTCGCCGGCCCCCGACCACCACGGCCAGAGTTTCGACACGGAAGTTCACCAGATCGTTATCCACCACCTCTTCGCCGATCCACTCCTCCTCTTCGATCACGAACTCGCGCCGGCCGCTGACCACGATCTCGTCGCCCCGGAAAAGCATCGTCCGCGGCGTGACTTCGCAAATCCGCCCCCGTTGCCGCAGCCGTTCGACGAAGAGCCGTTTGCCCTGCCGCTGCATCTCGCGCTCGAAATCGGCCACGGTGCGGCCCGGATCGAACCACTCGTTGTCGGCCCGAAAGGCCCGGAAAGTAATCTCCCGCACGGCCGGATTGAAACCGGGCTGGGCACTCATGTCTTCGCCCATCTTGCTCTCCAGTTCGCGGGCGGCGGCCTTCACTTTATCGACTCCGCCCAACAACCGCGGCCCCAATGTCCCGAGCAGCCAGGCCGACCCGGCTGTCCCGTAAATATAGGTGACGGCATAAACGACCGGCATGATATCGTATTTCAGATCGGCCGCATTCGGCATCTCGTGCATGGTGTCGGTGGCCACGCCCAGCACGGCGGACATGGTCTGCGAACCGGCCATGAGTCCGGCCGCCTGTGCGGCGTCGTAGCCCATCACCCACGAGCAGAGCCAGACGGAGCCCAGACAGAGCAGACACAGGACGACGGCAAAGCCGACCTGCGGCAGTCCGTCTTTGCGCAGCCCGCGGAAGAACTGCGGCCCGACAGCGTATCCGACGGCAAAGAGGAACATGAGGAAAAAGAGGGTTTTGGCGGGTTCGGGAATCTCGATTTTCATCTGTCCGACCGCCACGCCGACCAGCAGGACGCTGGTGACGGTGCCTAACGAGAAACTTTTGTAGCGGAATTTGCCGATCCAAAAACCGACTGCCACGGTGAGAAAAACGGCCAGCGCGGCGTTGTCTCGAAAAAACTGAACGAAATCGATACCGGTAAACATAGCGACGATAAATTTCGGAGCGTATAACGTCGTCTATTCGCAGCAATCCGCGTGCCGAAATTCTGGTTTCCAAAGGGATTTTCACCCCGCCCCGGGCTACCGGAACATCTCCTCGGGCGGACTGAACGGAGTTGGCCATGACGGCTACAGTCAATCGACTGCTTTTCGTAACACATACGGGGTGTTCTTATGGTTTGGCTCACAGGATCTCTATCCCACCACAGCAACCTACCGCGTCTTGGGTCTTCAGTTGCGTTGCCTCTCGGAATAAACGCCGCGTGCCCGCGGTGGGCAAAGGGCCGGGTCTACCCTAAAAAATAAGGGCAGCCTCTACCCTAAGCTACTCCAAACAACCGGTAGCCTCTACCCCATTTGTACTCCTGCGGCTCGCAGAATCATACGAGCCAACGTCCCCAGGTCGACAACCGAGAAATAATACACAAATGCACCGCTCGTCCTCGATCTTCGCCCGCTACAAAAAACAAAACCGGGGAAAGACCATGTGTCTTTCCCCGGTTTCCGCGGAGAGAGAGGGATTCGAACCCCCGGTACAGTTGCCCGTACACCGCATTTCGAGTGCGGCCCGATCGACCACTCCGGCATCTCTCCTTTCTGCTGGCGGCATCGCACGGCACAAAGATAACGTTTTATATCGTCTCTTGTTCGTCCGAGCGCAGAAACCGCGCCTGTCGCTGACCCGACAAAACCCGGTCGCCTGATTTTCAAAAGCATCCCGGCTGCCGAAAAAATCCGGACGCCGAAAAACTTCGTTGCGGAGAGGGAGGGATTCGAACCCCCGGAGCCTCGCAGCTCAACGGTTTTCAAGACCGCCGCAATCGACCACTCTGCCACCTCTCCGGGCACAAAAGTAGCGGTTTTTTCTTTTCCTGCAAAACCCGAACGTTTTTCCGACCAAAAACGCACCCGGCACGCAAAAAAAAACGATTAAATACTTGGCGGTTAAGTTTTATCCGTTATATTTGCAACATCCAACAACCGATATTACTAACTTTCTAAACACTAACGGTTATGAATAAATCTCAACTGATCGATGCCATCGCTACGGGTGCAGGACTGACCAAAGTTCAGGCTAAAAAAGCGCTGGAAGCATTTATCGACGTAACGGGCAAAACGCTGAAAGCGGGCGACAAAATCGCGCTGGTAGGCTTCGGTTCGTTCAGCGTAACGAAAAAACCGGCTCGCACGGGACGCAACCCGCGGACGGGGGCTACGATCAAGATCGCTGCCAAGAAAGTGGTTAAATTCAAGGCTGGCGCTGAACTGAACTCGGTGGTGGGGAAATAACACCGGCTACAACGTCTGCGTATCGAGCGCCCGAACGGGGCCGCACCGTCTGAAACAGGCGCGGTGATTTTCGATATGCGGCAATATGTCATTTATTCATGCCGATCGGTTTTCGGAATTACTTCGGAAATCGGTCGGCATTTTCGTATCTTTGCCGCACACACGACTACCGAGACTGACTCCTATGGATTCGAAATATAAAAAGCCCCTTCTGCTGCTCCTGCTCTTCGTCATCGCCCTGCTGACGATCGACCAGACGGTCAAGATCGCGGTCAAGACGCATATGACGCTGAACGAAGCGATTCCGGTCTTTGGACGCTGGTTCTACATCAACTTCATCGAAAACCGGGGAGCGGCTTACGGGATGGAGATCGGGGGGAGCTACGGGAAACTGGCCCTGAGCTTGTTGCGCATCGCGGCGGTGGGAGCGATCGGCTGGTATCTCGTCCGCCTGGTTCGTCGGGGGGCGCCGCGGGGGGTGATCGTCGGGGTGGCGGTCGTGCTGGCGGGAGCGATGGGAAATATTATCGACGCATCGTTCTATGGGCTGATTTTCTCGGAATCGACGCCTTATGCGGTGGCTCATTTCGTGCCGTGGGGGACGGGATATGCACCGTTTCTGCACGGGAGCGTCGTGGATATGCTCTACTTTCCGATCATCGAAATCGAACGGATGCCGTCGTGGGTGCCGTTCATCGGCGGAGAGCCGTACACCTTTTTCAGCCCGGTTTTCAACATTGCAGATGCTTATGTGACGTGCGGATTCGCTTATCTGTTGATTTTCCAGTACAAATATTTCAGGTAGGCTCCACTGGAAAAGGGGGGGACGGAAAACGCGCCGGCCGCTATTTCGAGGTACTTTCGAATAGCGGCCGGCGCGATGTCGTTCGGAGAGGGGGTTATCGTTCCAAAGCCTGTTCGATATCCGCGATGATATCCCCGGCATCCTCGATCCCCACCGAGAAGCGGATCAAATCGGGCGCCACTCCGGCCGCAATCAGCTGCTCGTCCGTCAGTTGACGGTGCGTATGGCTGGCCGGATGCAACACCGATGTCCGGGCATCCGCCACATGGGTCACGATCGCGCCCAGCTCCAAGCTGTCCATAAAGCGAATGGACTCTTCCCGTCCCCCCTTGAGGCCGAATGTCACCACGCCGCACGTCCCGTTCGGCATGTACTTCTGCGCCAGTTCGTAATACCTGTTCCCCGGCAGCCCCGGATAGTTGATCCAAGCCACCTTATCGGTTCGCGAAGCGAGATACTCGGCCACCCGCTGCGCATTCTCGCAGTGGCGCGCCACCCGCAGATGGAGCGTCTCCAGACCGAGATTGAGCAGAAAGGCGTTCTGCGGCGACTGGATGGAGCCGAGGTCGCGCATCAGCTGCGCCGTCGCCTTCGTGATATAAGCCCCTTTGCCGAACGCTTCGGTGTAGGTCAGCCCGTGGTACGACTCGTCCGGCGCCGTGAGCCCCGGAAACTTCGCGGCATGCGCCGCCCAGTCGAAATTCCCGCTGTCCACGATCGCTCCGCCCACTGCGGTAGCGTGCCCGTCCATGTATTTCGTGGTCGAATGGATCACGATGTCCGCCCCCCATTCGAAAGGCCGGCAGTTGATCGGCGTCGGAAAGGTGTTGTCCACGATCAGCGGCACCCCGTGCTCATGGGCAAGGGTCGCAAATTTTTCGATGTCCAGCACATTCAGCCCCGGGTTGGCGATCGTCTCGGCGAACAAGGCCTTGGTATTGGGCCGGAAAGCCTGCGCAATCTCCTCGGCCGGCGCATCTCCGTCCACGAAAGTGACCTCAATCCCCATCTTCTTCATGGTCACGGCGAAGAGGTTGAACGTCCCGCCGTAAATCGCCGACGCGCTCACAAAATGATCTCCCGCCGAGCAGAGGTTGAAGAGGGCGTAAAACGAAGCCGCCTGTCCCGACGAGGTCAGCATGGCCGCCACCCCGCCTTCGAGAGCGGCAATCTTGGCCGCCACGGCGTCGTTGGTCGGATTTTGCAACCGGGTGTAAAAATAGCCGCTCTCCTCCAGGTCGAACAACCGCGCCATCTGGTCGCTGGTCTCGTATTTGAAGGTCGTGCTCTGGTAAATGGGCAATACCCGCGGCTCGCCCTTCTTGGGCTGCCAGCCGCCCTGCACGCACAAGGTCTCGCGTTTGAATCGTTTTTCCATAAAATGGCCGTTTTTTTAAGCTATTCCACGTAACTGCTGTTGTCCCAGCAATGGGTACACAACTGCTCTTTCGGCAAGCCGATGGCGTCCACCACATCCTGCAAGTTCTGGAATTTGAGCGAGGTCAGTTGCAGCTGCTGCCCCATCACTTCGACCATTTTCCGGTATTTTTCGCTGGTGTCGTCGGCATATTCGGCCAATGTCTCGTCCGAGAGTTTGTCCGTCCCCTCCAGATCGCGGATCACGCGTCGGGCATAGAGGTCGAAAGTCGAGCGCGAAGTCGAAAAGTTCAGGAACCGGCACGGAAAGATCAACGGCGGACAGGCGATCCGCATGTGCACCTCCTCGACCCCCACCTCTTTGAGTTTCACGACATTGTCCTTGAGCTGCGTCCCCCGCACGATGGAGTCGTCCATGAAGACGATCTTGGCCCCGCGCGTAAAAGCCTCGTTCGGCAGCAGCTTCATCTTGGCCACCAGATCGCGCATCGCCTGGTTCTGGGGCATAAAACTCCGCGGCCAGGTCGGCGTATACTTGACGAACGGCCGTTTGTAGGGAATCCGCCGGGCATTGCTATACCCGATGGCATGCCCCACTCCGGAGTCCGGAATCCCGGCGGCGAAATCGGCCTCGACCTCCCCGTCCCGCGCCGCCATCGCCGCGCCGCACCGATAGCGGGCATCCTCGACATTGATCCCCTCGTAGTCCGAGGAGGGATAGCCGTAATAAACCCACAGGAACGAGCAGATCTGTTTCCGACTCCCCGCCGGCAGGATGTCGGTAATACCGTCCCGCGTCAGCTGAACCGCCTCGCCCGGCCCGAGGTCTTTCACATACTCGTATCCGAGATTGAGGAACGACGAACTCTCAGAAGCCGCGACATACCCGAAGTCGTTCTTCCCGATAATGACCGGTGTCCGCCCGAACCGGTCGCGCGCGGCGTAAATGCCGTGTTCGGTGAGAATCAGCATCGAACAGGAGCCCTTGATCGTCCGCTGGACGTTCTCGATCCCCTCTTTGAAAGTCTTGCTCTGGCTGATGAGAATCGCCACCAGCTCCGTGGGATTGATCTCCGATCCGGAGAGTTCGGCGAAATGGACGTTCTCGGCCAACAACCGTTCGGCGATCTCGTCCATGTTCTCGATCCGCGCCACCGTAACCACCGAGAAACGCCCCAAATGGCTGGTGACGGTCACGGGCTGCGACTCGAAGTCGCTGATCACGCCGATCCCGATGCAGGAGCCTTCGAATTTCGGCAGGTCGTCTTCGAACTTGTTCCGGAAGTAGCCGTTTTCGAGGCTGTGGATCGACCGGATGAACTTCTCGCCGTTGTAGAAGGCGAGCCCGGCCCGTTTGGTGCCGAGGTGCGAATGATAGTCCGTGCAATAGAAGACGTCGTTGACGCATTCGCGCCGGGAGGCGCAGCCGAAAAATCCGCTCATAGGATGGTGGTATGTGAAAGGTGAGTTATCTGAGCTTGTGCGAAATGAGGTTCATGAACTCCTCGCGGGTCTGAATTTGGGTAAGAAAGGCTCCCGTAAAAGCGGAAGTCGTTGTCGCCGAGTTCTGTTTCTCGACGCCGCGCATCTGCATGCACATGTGGCTCGCCTCGATAACGACAGCCACCCCGAGCGGGTTCAGCGCCTCCTGTATGCAGTCGCGAATCTGTACCGTGAGCCGCTCCTGCACCTGCAACCGCCGGGCGAAGCAATCCACCACCCTCGGTATCTTCGAGAGGCCGGTGATGAAGCCGTTCGGAATATAGGCCACATGCGCTTTCCCGTAGAACGGCACCAGGTGGTGTTCGCACAGCGAGTAGAGTTCGATGTCCTTGACGACCACCATCTGTTTGTACTCCTCCCGGAACTTGGCGGAGAGGAGGATGTCGATCGGCTCCTGGTCATAGCCCTGGGTCATGAACGACATGGCCTTGGCCACGCGTTCCGGCGTCTTGAGCAGCCCTTCGCGGGCGGGATCTTCGCCGAGCAGTTCGAGGATGGCTTTGTAGTGTTCGGCCAGCCGGGCTATTTTTTGTTCGTCGTATTCCATAACCGGTACGAAATTACGCCGCCGCGAAGAGAATCAGCAACTGGGCGGTCAGGATGCGCAGAAACATAGTCAGCGGATAGACCGTCGCATAGCCCACCGCCGGGAGGTCGTTGCCCGCCACGGCATTGGAGTAGGCCAAGGCAGGCGGGTCGGTCATACTGCCGGACAAGAGCCCCGCGAGGGTGAAGTAGTTGATCTTGTAGAACAAACGTCCGACAGTCCCTACGATCAGCAAGGGCACCATGGTGATAATCACGCCATAGCCGACCCATTTGTATCCCCCGCCGTCTACGATGGTCTCCACGAACCCCTCGCCCGCACCCAAGCCGACGCCGGCCAGAAAGAGCGCAATCCCGATCTCGCGCAGCATGAGGTTGGCGCTCATCGTAGTATATGTCACCACTTTATATTGCGGCCCGAAGCGGCTGATCAGGATGGATACGATCAGCGGTCCGCCGGCCAGCCCCAATTTTAGCGGCTGGGGAATCCCGGGCAGCAGAATCGGAATGCTCCCGAGCAAAACTCCGAGGAAAATCCCGATGAAGATCGGAATAAGATTAGGTTCGCGCAACCGCCGCATGGAGTTCCCCAAGACCTTAGTCGCCTCGGCCACTCCGATCTCGGTACCGACCATGGTCACCCGGTCGCCCATCTGGAGATGGAGGTTCCGGTTGGCCACCAGATCGACCCCGGCCCGATTGACCCGCGTAATATTGATCCCATACGTGCTCCGCAACCGGAGGTCGCCCAACCGTTTTCCGTTGAGCTCCGATTTGGTGATCATCACGCGGCGCGAAACGAACTGGCTGTCCAGCTTCTCCCACTCTTCGAAAGCCATGTCGAGCTTATGCCCGAGGAACGCCACCAGCGCATCTTCATCTTTGTGTGCCGCAATCACGAACAACTTATCACCCAAGTTCAGCTCGGTGTTGTTGCTGGCGATCTCCGTGCGCCCGTCTTTCTGGTGGCACACGCGCGAGATGACGAATGTCCGGTCGATCAGGCTCGAAATATCGCCCACCGTCCGTCCGGCAATGGTCGGATTCTCCAGCACGATCGAGATGCGCTGCGCCCCCGCGTCGTCCTGATCGCTGTGGTTGGCCGCCGCAGCCTCCTTGTCCAGCCGAATGCGGAAAATCAGCCGCAAAGCCATGATCGAAACGATAATCCCGATCACCCCCAGCGGATAAGCCACGGCATAGCCCAGCGGAATCGACGGATCGCTGACGCCTTTCATATCGGTATAGGCCTGCTGCGCCGCCCCGAGTCCCGGGGTATTGGTCACGGCTCCCGACAGCACTCCCACCATGGTGGTAATCGGAATCCCGGTCACCACGTGGATGATATAAGCAATGGCCACCCCGATCAGCACGATCGCCGTGGCCAGCATATTCAGCGTAAAGCCCCCCTTCTTGAGCGACGAGAAGAACCCGGGCCCCACCTGCAACCCGATGGAGTAGACGAAGAGAATGAGCCCGAACTCCTTGACGAAGTGCAAGGTGGTCGGGTCGATACGCATGCCGAAATGGCTCAATGCGATGCCGACGAAAAGAATCCAGGTGACGCCCAGCGAAATGCCGGCGATTTTGATCTTCCCGAGCGCGATCCCGGCAGCGATGACCAGCGCGATCAGCAGGATCGAATGGGCCACGCCGCCTCCGAAAAAGAGATTATGTATCCACTCCATAAACTTTCCGAAATTAAAGAGGGGACAAAGGTACGCTTTATTTTGATTCGGTATACCGATTTTCGGCCCGAAAACGCGAAAGGCCGAATCCCGCCGCCCCGCCCCTGGAACCGCAGCATCCGACCTCTGTCGAAAACCGTGTGCGTCCGAACGCCGAACGCCCTATCTCAGGTACTTTTCATACCAATCGACCTTGCGCCCCGTGCTCACCCGGCCGTTTTTCTGCATCTTGCCGACCTTGAGCTTGATCCCTGCCGTGACCGCTCCCGTAAAGCCGTATCCGCCCTCGACGAAGAAGCAGAAATTACCCTTCCCCATCTCGACCCCCACCGGCGACACCTGCCAGCCGAAGATCGCCTTCACGGTCTGGTCCTGGTCGATCGACACCCACCGATTCCCCACGCCGAACCCGATACCCGCCCGGGTGTAGACCGACAGCCAATTGTTCCGCACCCAGTTGATCCGCAAGTTGGGCAACAAGGTGAACCAGTCGTCCTTCTGTCCGCCCGAGATGTCTTCCGACCCGCGCACGCAGGGCTGCCACCCCTTGCTGTGCGAATAGACGAACGGCACGTTGAGCTCCAGCCACGGCGTAATCTCGTAGTTGATCCCCAGGCTGACCGTCCCGAAGCAGCCGGTCACCTTCGACGGCGGATCGACCACCGTAGGCGAGTTATTCTCGACGAACGGAAAACGTTTGTTGGCATAGCTGGAGTTGGCCGTAATCGGCGAATAGCCGTAGCCGAAAGTAACCGCGAGCCGGCTCCGCCGGATTTTCTGAGGCTGGACATAGACCTTTTTGCCGGTCGAATCCACGACCCGCGGCGTGAACGGCGTCACGACCCGCTGAGCATACGCCTCGCCGACCGCCGCAGCCCCGACTGCGGCCAGAGCAAGAAGCATTGATTTAAATCTCATGATATTTATAAGTTTAAGTTGCGTTTTGAATATCCCAAAGATAGCATTAAATTTGAACTTTATTGACATCCGTCATAAATAAATATCGCCTGCGGGATGCGCCGCCGCTTGAAAAGCCGGGGACGACAGGGAGATGAGCCGGCCGGTCGCCTGTACGGGAAACGATGTGCCGCCGCCCGCTCCGGCGGGCCGAAAGGCGCGAATGAAATAGCAAGAAAATGGGAAAAATTATTCTGACCGGCGACCGCCCCACGGGACGCCTCCACTTGGGACACTACGTAGGTTCGCTGAAGCGGCGTGTCGAACTGCAAAACTCCGGTGAGTTCGACCGCATCTACATCATGATCGCCGACGCGCAGGCGCTCACCGACAACGCGGACAACCCGGAAAAGGTGCGGCGAAACATCATCGAAGTGGCTCTGGACTACCTCTCGTGCGGGATCGATCCGACACGGAGCACCATCTTCATTCAGTCCCAGATTCCGGAGTTGTGCGAACTGTCGTTCTATTATATGAACCTGGTGACCGTCTCGCGTCTGCAACGGAATCCGACGGTGAAGACCGAGATCAAGATGCGCAACTTCGAGGCGAACATTCCGGTGGGTTTCTTCACCTATCCGATCAGCCAGGCGGCGGACATCACGGCTTTCCGCGCCACGACCGTTCCGGTGGGCGAGGATCAGGAGCCGATGATCGAACAGACGCGCGAGATCGTGCGGCGGTTCAACTCGATTTACGGGCCGGCGTTGGTGGAGCCGGAGATTCTGCTGCCGGAGAACGCGGCCTGCCTGCGGCTGCCGGGGACGGACGGCAAGGCGAAGATGAGCAAGTCGCTCGGCAACTGCATCTACCTCTCCGACAGTGCCGAAGAGGTGGCCAAACGGGTCAAGACCATGTTCACCGACCCGGGGCACCTGCGGGTCGAAGACCCGGGGAAGGTCGAGGGGAATACCGTATTCACCTACCTCGACGCTTTCTGCCGACCGGAACATTTTGCCGCTTACCTGCCGGAATATGCCGGTCTCGACGAGCTCAAAGCGCACTACCGGCGGGGCGGACTGGGCGATGTCAAGGTCAAACGGCTGCTCAATGCGGTGCTGGAGGAGACGCTGGAGCCGATCCGCGCCCGGCGCAAGGAGTACGAGCAGGACATTCCGGAGGTCTACCGCATGCTGAAGCGGGGCAGCGAGGCGGCTCGCGAAGCGGCGGCAGCTACATTGGCCGATGTGCGGCGGGCGATGCGCATCGACTACTTCGACGACGAGGCTCTGATTGCGCAACAGGCGCAGGAGTATCGCTAAATCTATCGGGAAAGATTCAATCCTTCGTACCATGATGACGAAACGCATACTCTCGATCATATGGCTGAGCTGTGCGACGACGGTCGCCGGGGCTCAGGGGACGGCGGTGACGCTGGATGCGTGCCGGCGGGCGGCTGTCGAACGGTCGCCGCTGAGCGCCCGCCAGACGCTCGTCGGCGAGAAACGGAAGGCGCAAGACCGGGCGACTTCGTCAAGCCTGCTGCCGCAGTTGGAGATTCAGGCACAGGGCAGCTACCAGAACGAGGTGCCGAAGTTGCCGACGGACTTTCCGCTGCCGGTGACGATGGATCTGCCGAAGGATCAATACCGGGCCACGGTGGAGCTGAATCAGGTGATCTACGCCGGACACAGCGTGCGGAACACCAAGCGTCTCCATGCGGCGACGGCGGAGGTCGAGACGGCATCGTTGGCCGTAGAGCTCGACCGGCTGCGCGACCGGATCAATCGCACCTATATCGGTATTCTGCTCACGGAAAAGCAGTTGGAGGTCAACCGACTGATGCGCGAGACGCTGGAGTCGAACCTCCGGGCGGTGACGGCCCGGATGGAACAGGGGATGGCGACGGGAGCGGAACAGGCATCGCTGGCGGCGCGGATGCTGGAGTTGAACCAGGAGCGAATCGCGCTGAGCGGCGAGCGGGCCAAATACATCACGGCATTGACGGAATTGACGGGGATGGAGATCACGGAGCGGACGTATTTCGAGATACCGCCGGTTCCGACAGAGGGGATTCCGGACGGAGAGGCGGCACCGTTTAAGAAACGTTCGGAGATGAAGCTCTACACCAAACAACGCAACCTTCTGGAGGCACAAAACCGGATGTCGAACAGCCGGTCGAATCCTCAGTTATCGCTCTTTGCGAGCGGGGGGTACGGACGTCCGGGGTACGACCTCTTCGACCGGAATTTCGCCCCGATGGCGATCGGCGGATTGCGGTTCCGGCTGCCGCTGACGAGCTGGGACGCTACGCAAAAAGAGAAGAAAATCAATCGGGTGGCCGGTCGGGACATCGACCAGCAACAACGCGATTTCGAACGCAACGTTTCGATCGAGGCGGCGCAATATCGGGTGCAAATCGAGCGGTTGCAGGAGACGATACAACTCGACCCGACGCTCGTCGAGGCCCGAAAGGTGGTTCGCGAACAGGCCCAGGCGCAGTTCGAGCAGGGGGTGATTACGGCGACGGAGTACCTGACGGAGTTCAACAACGAGGCGGCGGCGCGGATCAGCGCCGAGGTGAACGCCTTGCGGCTGGTCGAGGCGTGGATCGCTTACCAGGCGGTGCGGGGGATTTATAACTGACACGAATTCAAGCAGAAGACTATGCAAAGCATCTTTTCGAACCGAATTTTAGCGACCGCAGTCCTGTCGGCGGTCGTGGCGAGCGGGCTGACAGCTTGTCAGCGGGAGCCGGAGCCGGACGCTTACGGCAATTTCGAAACCGTGGAGGTGATCGTTTCGGCGGATTGCAACGGCAAGCTGCTGGAGTTCAACCTCGAAGAGGGGAGCCGAGTGCATCGGGGCGAAATCGTCGGATGGGTGGATACGACACAATTGGTCTTGCAGCGGAATCAGTTGCAGGGCGAAATCGCGGTACTGCGGGCCCAGCTGCCGGAACGGGAGAAACAGTTGGACGTGGTGCGCGAACGGTTGGCCAAGGTGCAACGCGAGCTGGCACGCTACACGGCGCTGGCCGAGAAGGACGCTTCGACGTGGCAGCAGGTGGACAACCTGCATTACGACGCGGAAATCCTTCAGAAACAATTGGATGCGGAGCGTTCGACGCTGGACATCCAGACCCGGACGCTGCTGGCGCGGATGGAGCCGCTCCGGCAACAGATTCTCCAGGTGCAGGATCGGATCGACAACGCTTACGTGGTGAATCCGATTGCGGGGCGAGTGCTGGCGAAGTATGCCGAGCGGTACGAGCTGGCGACGATCGGCAAGCCGCTCTACAAGGTGGCGAATCTGGACACGATGATTCTGCGGGCGTATATCGAGGAGCCGCAGTTGGCTGCGATTCGGCTGGGGCAGGAGGTGACGGTGCAGGTGGACAGCGTTTATGTAAAAAACGGCTTCCGGATGCCGGGTCGGATCGGCTGGATTGCGGATCAGGCGGAATTTACGCCCAAAGTGATCCAGACTCGCAGCGAGCGGGCCAATCTGGTCTATGCGTTGAAGATTTACGTCCCGAATCGGGACGGTGTGTTGAAAATCGGCATGCCGGCGGAAGTTTATTTCGACCCGCATACTCTGGCAGCGCAGGAATAATATTGTCAAACGACTGTGCGCCCCTGGCTACCGCCTCAGTGCTTCGGGCGGATCGGGTGGCGTCAGCAACAACGGGTTCAGCTACTCGTCGTCAGTGAGCGAAAACGATGGAATGTACTTCGGTTTCAGCATGACGGGCCTCCTGCCCAGCAGCACGTTCAATCGCGCTCACGGTTTTCAGTTGCGTTGCCTCTCGGAATAAACGGGACAGTCCTCACCCAACGCATCACAATAGCCGCACCGTCTTCGCATCTTCCCGCAGCCGCATCGCATCGAAATCGACGCCCGTCAGCAGCACCGCCCCCGGACGCTTCCCCGGTTCGAAACTGCCGATCTCATCACCGAACCTCAACGCCCGCGCGCCGTTCAGCGTCGCCCACTGCAACACCGCCGCCAAGGGCAACGCCGGATTGTGCGCACACAGCCACTTCATCTCCTCGACCATCGACAGCGACCGGTTCGACGACAGACTGTCCGTCCCCAGTGCCACCCGCGCACCCGCTTCGTATAACATCTGCGCAGGCGGAAAATCGGCATCGATGTAGTAGTTCGACCGCGGACAGAGCACGAACGTCACATCTTCGAAATACCCCATAATCAGCTCCATATCCTGCCGCCGCATCTGCGTGTTATGGATCAGGATCAAGTGCGCCTCCCGCGGCAACGACCCGACGAGCCGTTCGGCATGTCCCCC
Organism: uncultured Rikenella sp.; assembly: GCF_910579375.1. Taxonomy (GTDB): domain Bacteria; phylum Bacteroidota; class Bacteroidia; order Bacteroidales; family Rikenellaceae; genus Rikenella. The sequence continues at coordinate 13,786 of NZ_CAJTUJ010000021.1, read as the reverse complement.
ATAAGCCAGGAAATCCGGCTCCCGGCCCGCCGAAGCGGAGACCAGTTCGAAAATCCCCCCCTTGCGATCGAAAAAATCGACCTCGGCGGGCGTCTCCATAAAGTGGATCGACATCAACGGCGAATCCGCCGCCCGTTTGAACAGTCTGTCCGACATGAAATAGGTGGAGTGCTGCGTCGGCGTCACCGGCAGCCCGGCCCAATCGGCAGCCGCCACCACCGGATCCACCGAACGACGATAGAAAGCCTCCGCCTCGTCGTCCGCCGGCAGGCCGAAAAATTCGGCAAACGTATGGTACCGCGTCCTCCCCTCCGTCTTGGCCTTGACTTTAGCTGGAAAAGAGGTCGTGTCGTTGCTGATATCCCCCACCGCCTGAATCCCCTCGCGCCACATCGACAAATCCTCTTCGATCGCCCGCTCCTCCTGCTTCTCGCGCGAAAAGTCGTTCCGCCGCGAAACCACATTCCGAATAAATTCCACCATCCCCACCTGTGCCGGAATGGCCCCCTTGAAACAGGAGAGTTCCAGGTGGCAATGGGCATTGGTCATCCCCGGAATCAGAATGCCGTTGTGGTACTCCGTCTGCGGCAGCGAGTCGATCCGGTCGCACGACTCCACGCCGAGCACCGTCCCGTCCGCCGCGAAGCGAACCACTCCGTTGCGCAGCAGCATTCCGTCAGAGTCGAGGAGGTACGGAGCCGCTACGCTTCGCCAAACTGTCGAGGTACTGTTTTTCATAATATTCCTCCAAATCGGACGGGAATCCGGTCAGCCGTTCGAGCCACGCCGCCCGCGCCTGAACCACCGGCAGCACATAGGTCAGCCGGACTCCGGTCAAATAACATGTATCGGGCCGCTGGTCTTTCCGCAAGGTCTCCGAAATCGAGACGGTCAGCCGTTCGACCCCCGTCGCCACCCGGATCTCGCCCTCATACGGAACCGTATCTTTCGCCACCGGCAGCCAGAAGGTGTTTTCCGCCGCATCCCCGTCCCGCGAAACGCGGCGCGCACGAACGGATTTCGTATAAGACCGGGCATGCGAACCCGTCGAATACCTGAAACTCAGCCGATAGAGCCCTCTCGGTACCACCGAATCGCCCTTCTCGGAACGTTGCGCATAGACGAACCGATAGCCGTCGAGCTTCCCCCGCAACACCGTATCGCTGCGGAAAACCGTGTCGGAGGTCATCTGCTGGGCGATCGAGTCCAGGTGCAGCTGATGTTTGTAACGCGCCTCGGCCACCACGCTGATCGCCTTGATGTCGGCGGCCACTTCGCCCAGGATATTGGTCAGCGGATTGCTCTTCCGCATGGCCATCTCGCGAACGGTGAAGCGGAAGTCCTCCAGCGTATAGCCGTACTGCCCCAGCACCTCGCTGTACATATCGAGCGAGTCGAGCGGCCGGAAACGCCGTTCGTCGCGATCCTGCTGGATGATCGACTGTCCGATGAGCGTCTCGCGGATGATCGCCCGCATCTCCTGCTCAGGAATCGCCCGCGGCCCGCGGTGACAAGCCGCTGCGGCCCACAACGCCACTGCTATGAGAATATATTTTTTCATTTTCGTCCGATAACGCCTGCGGCCGTCGCCGCACCGATGGCCGTCCCCAGCAACAAGACGCCGAACCCGACCGCCGCCAAATCCGCCGCCTCGATCCGCACGGGATAGGCCTCCATGAGGAACGCCTCGCCGGCCATCCGGATGAGCCCCCACCGCTGTTGCGCGAGCGCAAACCCGACTCCGAGCGCCAGCCCCAGCTCTACCCCCACGGCCGTAATCCACGCCCCCTCCCACGTAAACACCCGCCGCAACAGCCCCGGCGTGCCTCCCATGGCGAGCAGCATCTCCCGGTCGCGCTCCTTGTCGGCCGCCAGCATGACGACCGTCCCCACCAGGCTCAAAGCCGCGATCAACACGACGAACATCAACAGCAGATAGATGATCCACTTCTCCTGCGTCACCATGCGGTAGACGGTCTCTTTCTGTTGGAAACGGGTTTTCACGTCGAAATCGTCTCCCGCCACTGCCGCCACCGCCCGCTGTCCCCGCTCGGGCGAGATCCCCTCCGCGAGCCGAATCTCCAGCGAAGTCCCGCGCCCCTCGCCGATTCCGGTCAGCCGCCGCGCCAAAGCGATCGGCACAAACAGATAACGCGAGTCGGTCTGCTCGTCCAAAGCATAAATCCCCGCCGGTCGAAGCGCGGCAGTGCGATAGAGCGACACCGGCAGGAACGAAGCGGTCGCACCGCCGCGTCCCGGCCGGATGGCATAGACCTGCACGGGCTCGATCAGTCCCCCCGACAAACCCAACGCATAGGCCACTCCCTGTCCGAAGACCCCCTCGTCGAGGCCGCCGTGCTGCAACCGGTATTGCCCCTGCACCAAGCGCCGCTCGATCGGTATCACCTCGTGGTAGAGGCTGTCCACGCCGCGCATCGCCGCAATCCACTGCCGTCCGCCATGGGTCAGCAGGACGTTCTGCTCCGCCACGACACTGACGGCTGCCACCTCAGGCAGAGGCTCGATCCGCGCCCGCAAGGCTTCGGCGTCGAATCCGCTCCCCGTCCGCGGCGTCACGCGCAGTTCGGCGTCGAACTCGCTGTACATCTCCCGGATAAAGTCGCTCAGCCCGTTGTGGAACGAGAGAATCACGACCAGCGCCATCACCGGAACGGCCACAGCCACAACGCTCACTCCAGCGATCAGGTTGATGACGGAGTGGGATTTTCGGCAGAAGAGGTGCCGGCGGGCGATGAATGACGAGAGCATATCCGGTGCAAAGATAAAGGTATTTTCAGCGTCTCCGTCTCCGGGTTAGTGGGCGTCGAGCCAGCTGACGCCCGCGTCGGCTTCGACCAGCAGCGGCACCGACAGCTCCGCCGCTCCGGCCATCGCTTCGGTCAGCAGGGCGGTCACCGCCGTCACCTCGCCCTGAGGCACCTCCAACACCAGTTCGTCGTGCACCTGAAGGACGATCCGCGCTCCGCTCCCCCGCTCCCGCAACAGCCGATCGACGTCGATCATCGCCATCTTCATAATATCGGCCGCGCTCCCCTGAATCGGGGCGTTGATGGCGTTTCGCTCCGCCAGGGAGCGGGTCACGGCATTCCCCGACCGGATGTCCGGCAGATACCGCCGCCGACCGAAGATCGTCTCGACATATCCCTGCTCGCGCGCCTCAGCCACCACACGATCCATATACTCTTTGACCCCCGGATAATGGGTGAAGTAACCGTCGATCAACTCCTTCGCCTCGCCGCGCGGAATCCGCAGCCGCGTCGCCAGCCCGAAGGCCGAGATGCCGTAGATGATCCCGAAGTTGGCCGTCTTGGCGCGCCGACGCTGTTCGCGGGTCACCTCCTCCGGCGCAACGCCGAAGACCCGGGCCGCCGTCGCCGTATGAATGTCCTCGCCGTCGAGAAAGGCCTGCCGCAAGGCCGCATCCCCCGACAGATGCGCCATAATGCGCAGCTCGACCTGCGAATAGTCCGCCGAGACGATCACATGGCCGTGGTCGGGCGCCGTAAAGGCCTTCCGAATCTCGCGCCCGACGGCGTCGCGGATCGGAATGTTCTGCAAGTTGGGATTCGTGGAGCTCAACCGCCCGGTGGCGGTCACCGCCTGGTTGAACGAGGTGTGTATCCGTCCGGTCTGCGGGTCGATCAGCTGCGGCAACGCCTCGATGTAGGTCGAAAGCAGCTTCTTCAGCCCCCTGTATTCCAAGATCTTCTCGATCACGGGATGGTTCGCCGACAGCGACTGGAGGTACTCTTCGTCCGTCCGGTACTGTCCCGTCTTGGTGCGCTTCGGTTTCGGGTCGATCTTCAGTCCCTCGAACAAAGCGTCGCCCAACTGTTTGGCGGAATTAACATTCAAATCGGGCACGCCGGTCGTCTCGCGAATCCCGGCCTCCAACTGCGCCGCCTCGACGGTCAGCACCGCTCCGGACTCGCCCAGAATGTGCCGATCCACAAAGACTCCGGCAAACTCCATCCGCGCCAGCACCGGGATCAGGGGAGCCTCGATCCGACAGTACAGACCGGTCTGGCCCGTCTCCTCCAGCAGGGGCCACAACTTTTCGAAGAGCTGCCACGTGACGTCGGCATCTTCGGCCGCATACTCCGCCACCCGAACCGGATCGGCGAACAACATGGAGGTCTGCTTCGCCCCCTTGCCGATCAGGGTCTCGATCGGTACGGGATCGTACCCGAGGAATCGCCGCGCGAGAAAATCCATCCCGTGCCGCGCCTCGGGATCGAGCAGGTAGTGGATAATCATGGTGTCGTACAGCGTCCCGCGGACTTCGATCCCGGCGGCGTGCATCAGGACGAGCATATCGAACTTGATGTTTTGTCCGATTTTGCCGATCCGGTCGTTTTCGAACACGGGTTTCAGAGCGGCCAGCACCTGTGCCCGCCGCTCCGCATCGGGCGTGGGTATCCAGAAAGCCTCGTGGGCGGCGACCGAAAACGAAAGCCCCACGAGTTCCGAGCGCAAAGGCTCGATCCCCGAGGTTTCGGTGTCGAAACAGAACTTTTCCGACCGGCCGAGCAGAGCCACGAGTTCCGCCAACTGTTCCTCGGTCTCGACGATATGATAGGTATGTTCGGTCGTGGCCAATGTCTGCAAGCCGTCGGAAGCGGCCAATGCCGCCTCGTCGGCCTCTGTAGGGGTCGGCGGCACGACCATCTCGGCCAAAGGCGAGACCGCCGCCGCAGTATCGGTTTCCGGCACGGAGTCGAAGAGAGACATCTGGCCGCCGAGTTGCGAATAGGGTTTCGGTTTGCCGGGCTTCTGTTTGCTGAGCGACGGCAGGGTCTGGGCATGCAGTGCGCTGCTGTGAAAGAGCCGGCTGTCGACGTCGCGCAACAGGAGGTTGAAGTTATGCTCGATATAGATGCTCCGCAGCGCGGCATAGTCAGGCTCTTCGAGCTGCAAGGCGGTCGGATCGAACTCGATCGGGACGTCGAGCCGAATGGTGGCGAGCACTCTGGAGAGTCGCAATTGCTCCTGATTTTCCAGCACGGCGGCCCGCAGTTTCGGGGTCAGTTCATCGGCGTGCGCGATCAGGTTCTCGACGTCGCCCCACTGGGCGACCAGTTTCCGTGCCCCCTTCTCGCCCACCCCCGGCACACCGGGAATATTGTCGGAGGCGTCGCCCCACAAGGCCAGAATGTCGATCACCTGTTGCGGATCGGCGATACCGTAGTTCTCGCACACTTTGTCCAACCCGACGATGTCGATCCCTTCGCCCCCCTTCGCGGGTTTGTACATGCTGACGTTCTGTTTGATCAGCTGGCCGTAGTCTTTGTCGGGGGTGACCATGAATACGTCGTACTCGCCGCAGCAGGAGGCTTTGTGGGACAAGGTGCCGATCACGTCGTCGGCTTCATAACCGGCCACCTCCAGAATGGGGATCCGCATGGCCTCCAGAATCGCTTTGATGTGCGGCACGGCGGCGATGATATCTTCCGGCGTGGCATCCCGGTTGGCCTTATAGAGGGGGTAGAGATCGCGCCGGAAAGAGCCTCCCGGCGGGTCGAAAGCGACGCCGAGGTATTTCGGCTGCTCGCGGACGATCAGTTCGTTGAGGAATTTGGCGAAGCCGAAAATGGCGGAGGTGTTCAGCCCCTGTGCATTGCGCATGGGCCGGTTGATAAAGGCGTAGTGGAAACGGAAGATCAGGGCGTAGGCGTCGATCAGGAAGAGTTTCTCCATCGTGCTGGTTTACGGTTTATCGGGAATTATCCTCTGCCCGCCAGGTGGCATGCGATTTTTCGGTTTCGTAGAGTCTCAGCTCGGCGAGCTGCACGCCGCGGGGCAGCTCTGCGGCGATCTGGCCGGCGAACCGGATGAGCATCTGTTCGCAGGTGGGCTGGTAATCGACCAGATAGACGCGCTCCCACTTCTCCCGCACTTGTTCGAGCAACCGCAGGTTCTCGGGGGTCTGTCGCAGCACGAGGGCGTGGTCGTAAGGCTCGACGACGAGCCGGTTGACGATGCGTTTCAGGTCGCCGAAGTCCATCACCATGCCGTATTTCGGATTCTGAGGGTCGTCGCAGGGTGTCCCGGACACGGTGACGAAGAGTTTATAGGAGTGGCCGTGCAGGTGTCGGCACAATCCGTCGTAACCTTCGAGGGCGTGGGCCATCTCGAACGAAAATTCCCGTGTCAATCGTATCGTCGTCATATTTTGCTATTGATAACCCGTTCGGTTTACCGTGTCTACCCGCAGGGAACCGTACCTTTTCTGAAGAGCCGAGCAGCGTTACTTGAGCAGAGACCGCTTGCGGGCTATGCCGAGTTAGCGCGAGGAAGCCTTCGGGCAAAAGGTACCCAAAAGACTTTTAGTTAGCTACGCTACTCCTTAGGCTCCGCAGTCCTCAGTCTCTGCGATTGCTTTTGGGTCGGGGTTGTAAGCGCGCAATAAGGTTTAGCTCGCATTAGCGCGCTACAACTCCCGACCCAAAGTAGAGTCCGAGATCTGGGCCGCCGGCAGCTTTAGGATGCGAAGCATCCTCGTAAAGTTTTTCTGGTTCTCTTTGTTCACAAAGAGAACAGTACCCTCCTGGACAAAGACAGATAAATGAACGGTTAAAATCACTGCGGTCGTTCCGAACGGATAAAGAGCCGCAGAGCCAGTCCCACCAACAAGACCGCCATTCCCCCCAATATCCCCAGCGGCAAGACCATATCCGCCACCGGTTGTCCTTTGAGCATCAAGCCCTTGACCCCCTCGATAAACCACGTCGCCGGCACACACCGACAGACCCATTGCAACACCAGCGGCATGTTGGCGATCGGAAAGATGAAGCCCGACAGCAACACCGTCGGCAGGAAAAGCCCCAGCAACGAGCCCGTGAGCGCCGACTGCTGCGTCTTCACCAGCGACGAGATCAGCACCCCCAGTCCGATCGCCGCCAGAATGAACAGACCGCACAACAACGCCACCCCCCATCCGCTTCCGTAGCACGGCATGTCGAACACCCAAATCCCCAGACACATAATCATCCCCGTATTGATCGCCGTCAGCAGAAAATAAGGCACCACCTTCCCCAGCACGATCGTCCGGCCTCGCAGCGGCGACACCGTCAGCATCCGGAGCGTTCCCGTCTCCTTCTCGCGCGCCAGCGTCACCGACGTCATCATCGCCGCCACGATCATCACGATCAGCGCAATGACCCCCGGCACGAACATATAGGCCGACTTCAGTTCCGGATTATACATCATCCGCACGTTCGTCCGAACAGCAAACCCCGCCTCAGCACCACCCGCAGCCGCAGCGTTGAGCTCCGCATTCAAATCCGCGACGATCGCCGTCGCATAGCCGATCACCGTGGTCGCCATGTTCACATCCGACGCATCCGTCACCAGCTGCACCGTCGTCCCTCCGTACCGCCGCGCATCCGGGCCGAAACCCGGCGGAATCACCACCACCATCTTCACCACCCCCCGCCGGAACACCTCGTCTATCTCCCCGTCCCTCCGCACCTCGGCCACTACCCGAAACCGATCCGCCGCCTGCAATTTATCGACCAGCCTCCGGGCCAGCGGATCGCCCTGCGACCTATCCAACACCGCCACGGGCGTATGGTCGATGTCGGTCGAGATGACATACCCGAAAAGCAGCACCAACGCCAGCGGAATGACGAACAACATGACCAGCGTCCTGCGCTCGCGCAGGATGTGACGCCACTCTTTGGCCACGAAACTCCAGAAAACGCCGTTCGTCATCGCCGTCGGGTCAATTTTTCAAACAAATCATCCATATCCGTCGCCCCGTGCTCCCGCATCAACACCGCAGGACGATCCAGCGCCTTCATCTCGCCGTCCGCCATAATGAGCGTCCGGTCGCAATAGAGCGCCTCGTCCAGATAGTGCGTCGTCACCAGCACCGTCGTCCCCTCGCCCGCCGCATCGAGGATCAGTTCCCAGAACCGTCGCCGTTCCAACGGATCCACGCCGCCCGTCGGTTCGTCCAGAAAGAGCACCTCGGGCCGGTGGAGCATCGCTGCCGCCAGCGCTGTCTTCTGTTTCCACCCCGGCGGCAAACCGCGCACCGGCAGGCGCCGCAACTCCTCCATCCCGAGTCCCGTACAAAGTTCGTCCATTCTGTCCCGCAACACCCGTGGTCCAAGACCGTAGATCGCGCCGAACAGTTGCAAGTTCTCGCCCACCGTCAGATCGTCATAGAGCGAGAAGCGTTGGCTCATGTATCCGATCCGCCGTTTCACCCGCTCCGGTTCCCGCACGGCGTCATATCCTGCCACAACGGCTCGTCCCGACGTGGGCTGCAACAGCCCGCACAGCATCCGAATGGCCGTCGTCTTCCCCGCTCCATTAGCTCCCAGAAAACCGAACACTTCGCCCCGCGCGACGTCGAACGAGAGGTCGTCCACCGCCGTGAAGTCGCCGAAACGGCGCGTCAGATTTTCCGCTATGATGGTTCTTTGCTCCATGTGTTTACCATGCCTCCTCCGCCTCTTCCTCCCCGTCGCTCTCCGACAGCGACGTGAGCCGGATAAAAAGGTCTTCGACCGTCGGCACGATCACCTTTACCGAAATCCGCTCCGCCTCGATCCCCTGAGCCCGCAGATAGCTCGCCACCGTCTCGCTCCGCAGCCCCGGCAACGGCACGTTCAGGTGGATTCGGTCTCCGAACGAGTAACAGCCGCCCGACAGCGACCAGCCGCGCAGCAATTGCAACAGCCGCGCATTCAGCGCCCGATCTCCCCCGTCGATTTCGTAAAGCGTTCCGCGATAGTGTGCAGCCACCTCCCCCGGCGCCAATTCGTCGAGCACAATGCCCTCGTGCAGCAACGTGATCCGGTCGCACCGCGCCGCCTCGTCCATGTACGAAGTCGAGACCAGAATCGTCTTCCGCCCCTCCTCCGCCAGCGTGCGCAGCGCCTCCCAAAACTCGCGTCGCGACACCGGATCGACTCCGGTCGTCGGTTCGTCGAGCATCAGCACCTCCGGGTCGTGCACCATGGCGCAGCAGAGCGCCAGTTTCTGCTTCATCCCTCCCGACAGCTGTGCCGCCGGGCGTCTGTCGAACGGCTCCAGCTGCCGCCAGATGTCGCCTATCGATCCTTCGATATCACCCGCCGACCGTCCGTAGATACGGGCGAAAAAGTTCAGGTTCTCGCGCACCGAGAGGTCGCCGTACAGCGAAAAGTTCGACGGCATATAGCCCACCGTCCGCCGCACCGCCCGCCACTCCGACCGGATGTCGTATCCCCCCACCGTCGCCTCGCCCTCGTCCGGCCGCACGAGGGTTACCAAAATGTCGAACAGCGTGCTCTTCCCCGCTCCGTCGGCGCCGATCAGGCCGTGGATCGTCCCCCGTTCGACCCGCAGCGACACCTCTTCCAAGGCGACCGTCTCGTCGCCCCAAGTTTTCGATATGTCGCGTGCCTCGATCATGGTACAGGTAAAGCCTATTTCTCCGATTTCGCCGCCGGTCGGGCCAACGGATCCCGCCGACTCTTGGTCACCACAAAATCTTTCAGGTAATAAGGCTCATAATAAGCCACATCGGCGAAATCGCCGGCCCGATAAGCCTCCTCGGCCAGTGCCACCAGCCCGCGGGCCGACGACGCGATCCGCACGAAAGTCGCCGCGGGCAACAGCTCGGCACACTTCTGCGCCCCGTTCCCGAACACCAGCAGTTCGCGCCCCGCCGCGAGAATGTCGGCAAAGCTCTCTTCGGTCAGGATATGCGCCCCCGTCTCGCCCAGCGGCCGCAACCCGGTGTCGAACAGCCGGGTATAGACCTCCATCCGCCGGGCGTCGATCATCGGAGCGAGCACCGCCGTCTCGGGCCGTTCGATCCGCACGATCCCCGCGCGGGACTCCTCCATCGCAATCGAGGCCAAGGCCTGCAACGAGTCCACGGCAATCAGCGGCCGCCCCAACGCATAACAGATCCCTTTAGCCGTCGAAACGCCGATCCGGAGCCCGGTATACGACCCGGGCCCGCCGCCTACGGCCACGGCATCCAGTTCGTCGGCGTCCATGTCGTTCCCGCGGAGCACCTCTTCGATGTACAAGGCCAGATTGTTGGCATGCGCCCGCCCCTCGCCGCTGCTCTCGCGCAACGAGATCATCTCGCCGTCCTTGGCCAGGGCCACCGAACAGACCTCCGTCCCGGTCTCGATGGATAGAATCAGTGCCATATAACTATATATCTTTCAATCAGATTCCGCACTACTTATCCGCCACCGCGTCCGCCGCCAGCGAAGCGGTCGTCCGCACCGTCATCCCGTCGTTCAGTTTTTTAGAGATGGCCAGGAAAGGCGCACTCACCACCCAAACCGCCGTATCCAGCCCCTCGGCCTCCACTTCGATGAACTGGCGATCCTGAATGCCCGTCTTCACCGGCTTCATCCGCACACACGAGCTGTCTGTTTCATAAAGGAACAGCACCTCTCCCGCCTGAGCGCGCGAGGTGACCGCCTGGATCGGCACCGACAACGCCCGCCGTGTCTCCGTCCGGATATCCACCGAAGCGGACATCCCCGGCCGGAACGGCGATCCGCCACTCTCCGGTACCAGATCGGCATACGACTCCGGAAGGATATAAATCCGCACCTCGAAATTGGTGGCTTGTCCCGAAGCCGCCGTTCCCGTAGCCGTGTTGGCAATCCGGGTCACGATCCCGCGGAACTGCCGCCCCAGATAGGCATCCACCTCGACCACCGCCGTATCGCCCAATTCGACCCGCACGATGTCGTTTTCGTTCACATCGGCGCGCACCTCCATCTGCGACAAGTCTGCGATCCGGAGCATCTCCGTCCCGGCCATCGTCGCCGTCCCCACGACCCGCTCGCCGAGCTCGACGTTCAGCTTGGAGACCGTCCCGCCGCTCGGCGCAAAAATCGTGGTCTTATACAGATTCTCTGCCGCCTCCTTGAGCGAAGCCTCGGCGCTCCGGATGTTGAACTCAGCCGTCCTCACCTGCGCCTGAAGGGCACGATACTGCGCTTCGGCGTTCTGGAAGTCGGCTTCCGAAATCGCCTTTTGGGCGAACAGCTGCCGCTGCCGTTCATAGGTCTGTTCGGCCAGCGCCAGTTGGGCCCGAATCTGCTCTAATTGCGCCTTCGAAGAGTTGAGCGTGGCTTCGGCCCGCTCCTGCATCGACTGATAGGTGTCCGGCTTGATCTTCAGCAAGAGCCTCCCTTTTTCGATCCGCTGTCCCTCTTCGACGTTCAGTTCCACGATTTCACCCGATACGTCGGGCGAAATTTTGACTTCGGTCACCGGCTGCACACGGCCGTTGGCCGAGATCAACTCGACAATCGTCCGCACCTCCGGCCGCTCGACGGTCACCGCCTCGGGCAGAGGCCGCCCCCACCATCCGCTCTGTTTGCCGACTATCCAGAAGACGAGCACCAACAACAATCCGCCCCAAATAATCAGTCTCCGTTTGCGTTTGTTTTTCTTCGCCATATCGTCTGTTTCGTTTTATCGTTTTCGCTCTGTGCTCCGCCGTCGTTACAGGGTTATCTCGACGCCGCGGTAGAAATCCAGAATCTTCATTTTGAAAATATAGTCGTACCGGGCCTGCAACATCAAGGACTGGGCCTCCGCCAGATTATTCTGGGCCACGTTGTAGTCCACCGCCGTCGCCGCCCCGGCATCGAATTTCTGTTCCGTATTTCTGAACGCCTCGGCGTTCGAAGTCACACTGCTCTCCGCCGAGAGGTAGCGTTCCCACGCCCCTCTGGCATCGCTCCAGGCCTGTTGAATCTCTTTGTAGAGCTGATTCTCGGCCTGTTTGACGGCCAAATCGGCGTTCCGCAGCCCGATTTTCGCTTTCCGCACGTTGTTCCGCACGTTCAGCCCGCCGAAGATCGGCACCGACAGGCTGAACTGCAACGCCGACGAGGCGTTGTCGTCCAACTGTTCGAAAAAGGGATATTTCGTATAGTACGGCGTCCCGTCTGCCCCCAGCTGCGGTTTGAGACGGGCGTCCGACCAGCTGCTTCCGTAGCTGGCGCCGAAGCTCAGCGAGGGATAGTACCGTGCCCGAGCCAACGCCACATCCTGTTCGGCCATTTTCCGCTGCCATTTGACGACTTCGATGCGCGGCAGCTTCAAGGCCATGCCGTAAATTTCGCCGACTTCGCGCAGTTGTTGGCCGTCCATCTCAGCCGCCAACACGGCGCTGTCGGGCACCGCTACTTCGAAATCGGGCACGTCGCGCAGCTCCAGCAGCTGGGTCAAGGTCAGCACGGAGTTGACCCGCTGGTTCCGATAGTTCACGAGATTATACTGCTCGGCCGCCAGCTGCGCCTCAAGCTCCAGCCGATTGCCGATCGGCAGGGAACCGGCCTCGACCAATTGGGTCGTCCGTTCGATCTGCCGTTCGAGGATGGCCACGCGGTTCTCCGAAACGGCGACCTGCTCTCTGTTATAGAGCACTTGCAGATAAGCCGCCGCCACGGCGATCGTAATTTCGTCCTTGATCCGTTCGACCTCCTGCACCGAAGCGGCCAGACTGAATTCCGCCCGCCGCAGGTTGTGCAATTTCTGCATCCCGGCGAACAGATTGGTACTCAACGACAAACTCCCGCTGGCGTTCTGCACGGTCTGCCCCGAGACGTAGTTATAGGTGGTCGGGTCGAGCGACCGGCCGAACGAGGCGTTGTACCCGATCCCGGCGTTCAGGTTAGGCAGGTAGTTGAGTTTGGTTTGCAGGTGATCGACGCGGGCTCCCTCGACGAGATTCCATCCCTGTCTCACCTGGAGGTTGTGCTCCACGGCATAGCGGATACACTGGGCAATATCCCACGTTTCTCCGCCGAACACGGGCGTCGCCCCGAGCATCGCTCCGGCAACTACCACAACCATTCGGCAACGAATTTTCATCTTCCGATAACGATTATAATTACGCAAGATAGGCATTTTTATCGTTCCTGCGGTACAAAAAGCGGATTTCGACGGAAAATCCGCCCCGGGCTACCGCAGTTCGGGCTCGGGCGTGCTGGGCGGCAATGGGCTGGAGGGGTCTCTCTGGTCAATTGCGGCGAGTGGGACTAACGGCATATTCCTGCCTTTCTACACGCAGAGCCTCTACCCCAGCGGCGTGCACTATCGCGCCATCGATTTTCTGTTGCGGTGCCTCTCGGAATGAACGCGTCCACAGGGTGTTTTACTGACAGCCTCTACCTACTTTTGAGTTGAATTCTGCGGTTCGAAGAACCGCCCGGGCCGGAGCCACCCCAAGCGTAGGCCTGCAACTTCGCAATGCTCGTTTCCGGCCACGCTGACTCCGACCCGTATCATTCACGCTCTTGGATGAAGTGGGCTGGACGCCCAAGAGGTACGGTAACTCTCGATGCGTGAACGGCGTGTTGCGGGCCTCCCATGAGGAGCGTCCGGCCCGCGCGGCTCTACGAACCGAAACAGCACTGCTTCATTCGTCGCCCCATTTTGTAGGTCTCGGGCTGCGTGCTCCGAGGGTGGGCCGAATGGCCCGGCGCGCAGGCCCGGCGACCCTTTGGGTCGCAAGAGCAACGCATCTTTCTTTCAGGTTCGTCCTCGGCGCACCTCCCACGCGCCGGTACCTTCGGGCTCTCCGATTGGGCAGCCTCTACCCCAATAAGAGAACGGCGATTCCTCTCGAATCGCACTACTCGCTCTTTTTTAAGCAGTTCGTCGCCAACGGTGAGTGCAACGAGCCTCGTCGAGTTGCAGTCCACCGCGTGGGGTGGCGGCGAACTGCGCGGCTCTGCGAGCCGCAGAAGATTGACCCAAAGCACAGCCCAAAGTTCATCCCACT
>NZ_CAJTUJ010000020.1 GCF_910579375.1 uncultured Rikenella sp. | reverse complement strand
TCGTGCGGGCCGAAGCTTCCCGCCGCGGAGGCCCGCAACTCGCTATGCTCGTTTTAGGCCCCGCAGGCTTCGACCCGCTTGGATGACAAGGTCGAACCCGAAAGATTTGGGCTGTGAGTTAGGCTGAACTCTTGGCCGAGCTCCTGCGGCTCGCAGAGCCGCTCGGGCCGGAGCTACCCCCGGCGTAGGGCCGCCACTTCGCGGTGCTCGTTTGGCCCCCGTTGGAGCCGACCCGCTTTGGGCTGAGACTGCCATCTTTCGAATGCTTTTCGCCCCGTTTATTCCAAGAGGCAACGCAACTGAAGACCGTGGCCGCGATTGTGTGCGCTGCTGGGATTGAGCCACGTCACGCCGAAATTCAAGTTCATGCCATTGGAACCGCTGACCGTGGAAGCCCAGCTGTAACCGCCGTTGCCGACGTTCACCGGTTCACCCAATCGTCCATTGTAGCCTGCGTCGCGGAAGCCCGGGGCGATCAGGCCTCTTTGTGCAGGACGAGCATACCCCTCTCTTCTGTCACCCGATACGTACCGTTCTGTATGCGGATTTTCGCCCCTTTTTCCAGCATGATCACGCGTTGTTTCTGCGCCGCCGGAACCGTCGTATCATCCGGCCCCGGTTGTCGCAGCTGAATGCCTCCCTGTACCGCTGTCACGATCCGGGGCTCGTCGCCGATGACGCACCGTGCTCCTGTCGATACGAGCAGCAGAGAGGGATTCGGCTCCGTCGTTACGGCCGCTTCGTCGTTCGTCAAAGAGGATTTCACGGTCAGCTGCGTCACGTCGAAGAGCCCGTTGTTATACGACCGATGAGTCAGGCTGCGGACTTCGCCCGCCGCATGAATCTTGCCTGTGTTGAACGCCGTGCCCTCCAGACGGTCGACATGGACGACGCGGATATTCGCCTCTCCGTTGTTGAAAACACTTAGGCTGACCGCTGGAGTGTCCGATATGTTCCCCTCGAATTTCGCGCGGTTGAAAACCGAAATCGAGAGCCTGCCGGTGGCCCGCAGATCGGCGCCGGTCACCTCCGTCCGGTTGAAGCAGATGAATTCGGCATTTTGGAACTGTATCGTCCCCAGCCGGATCTGTCCGTCGCCGGCAGCGCTCAGTTTCCGCAAGTCATTGACCGTAATGACGGCCCGGGCCCGGAAGCCGGATTTCGCATGCCTGACGGAGCTCTTTTTGTTTAGCTGAACGCGGCGCGTGTTGTAAAGCCGTAGGACTCCCTGCTTCAACGAATAACGCAGGGTGTCGGACAGGTTTTCTCCCATATTTCCGGATGAGATAAAACCTTCCCGCTCTTCGTCCCGGGTGGTCGGACAGGTCGGGATGTCGGCCGGAATCTCCAATAGGACTCCCGTCGGGCTGCCCTGCCGAATCTCCACGTCGAAATTCCCGGCCAGAAAAATCTCGTGAATCGACTCGCCCTCGAAACAGGTCAGGGTGCGTGTCTGCGGTGTCTCCTGGGCCGCGGCAGTGCCGAGGAGCCCGATGAGTAGAACGATTGCGTGGAAGCCGGTTTTCAGGATGCTTTTCATAAGGTTTGTAAGGTTAAAAACAGACGAATCGATGCAGGGTGTTATTCCGTTTTCAGCGACCGGATCGGGTTGGCGCGCAGCGTGATCAGAATCCGGCTGCCCACCGTCGCCAGCGTCACGGCAGCCAGTATCCCCACCGGCACGACGAAGAGCCACCCGTTCGTCCCGATCCGGAACGGATAGCGCGCCAGCCAGCTCTGCATGGCATACCACGCCAGCGGGATGCCGATCGCCACGGCCGCCGCTATCAGCCAGACGAACTCGGCCGACAACGATCGGAAGAGGTCGAACCCCGTCGCGCCGAACACCTTGCGCACGCCTAACTCCTTGCGTCGGTGGTTGGTCGAGAAGAGCACCATCACCCACAGTCCCACCACCGCGACGAACAGGGCCAGGCCCGAAAACAGGGCGAAAACCCGTCCGAAACGGCTCTCCTCCTGATATTGCGCGTCGTAGAAACGGTCGATGAAGAAGCGGTCGAAGGTCGATTCCGAAAAGAAACGCTGCCATTCCGTCTCGGCGATCCGGAGCAGCTCGTCCACCGGCGCGTTCTCGGTGAACTTCACCGAAACGAACTTCTGCGGCAGCCATCCCAATGCGCTCTCGCGGATCAGCATGATCGGCGTATAGCCGTTTCGCAGCCCCTGCTGGTGATAGTCTTTCACCACGCCGACGATCTCCATCGGCCGGTCTTCGCGCGTCTCGACCGTCACGCGCTGGCCCACCGCTTCGTCCGGCGTGGCGAATCCCAGCGCCTGTACCGCCGCTTCGTTGACGACCATCCGGTCTTCGTCGCCCGTGAACTCCGGGCCGAAGCCGCGGCCGGCCACCACCGCCAGTCCGTAGGCGTCGATATAATCCTCGTCCGCCACCAGCATCTCGTATAGCCGGTTCTGTTTTGTCGCGTCGCTCGTCAGCCGGTTCGAGAGGAAGGTCGCCACCTCCATCCCCGGCACGGCGTTCGAGAGGGTCACCCGCTCTACCTCTTTCCGCTCCTCCAGGGCCCGTTTGTAGGCCTTCATCCGCTCCGGCAGGTCGGACATCGAGCCCGGATAGCGGATGGCGAAGATGCGTTGGGTCTCCACCCCTAACGGTTGGGCCCGCATGTAGGCCAGTTGGCGGTCTACGGTGAAGGTGCTCGCGATCAGCACCAGCGAGGCGGTGAACTGCAACACGGTCAGGCAGCGTCGCACGGCGCCCGCCCGACCGGTGCCGATGTATTTGCCTTTCAGGATCGTGGCCGGTCGGACGTTCGAGATGACGAAGGCCGGATAGGCGCCCGACAGCAGCACGCCGAGCAGGAAGATGCCTCCGGCGGCGATCCAGAACATGGGCCGGTCGAGCATCACGAATCCGATTTCGTGGCCGATCAGCCGGTCGAACCACGGCCCGAAGAGGGATACGGCCCCTGCGGCCAGCAGCAGGGCCGCCGAATTGATGACGGCCGACTCCAGCAGGAACTGGCCGATCAACTGTCGGCGGGTGCCGCCCGAGACTTTCCGGATGCCCACTTCGCGGGCCCGCTCCAGCGACCGGGCGGTGGCTATGTTGATGTAGTTGATCCACGCGATGGCCAGAATCGCCAGCGCGACGAGGGTCAGGGTCGTTACTGCCGCCCGACTCCCTTTGGCCTCGCGCTCGTATTTCTTCCACGGGGTCAGGTGGACGTCGGCCGCCGGATTCAGCGATATGCCCCAGGTCTTGTTTCGCAAGGCCTCGTCGGTTTTATAGCGTTCCGCCATCGCGGGGAAGGCCTCTTCCACCGCCCGGGGATCGACGCCCGGGGCCAGGCGGACGTAGGTGTAGACCTCGTGCCGGTACCAGAATTCGTCCAGCCAGACGGGCAGGGTCTGCCACGAGAGGAAGAAGTCGAATTGCAGTTGCGAATTGCGCGGCATCTCCTCCAGAATGCCCGTCACTTCGCAGTTCAGTTCGCCCTCCGACGAGTGGAAACGCAGCGTCTGACCCATAGGGTCTTCGCCCGGAAAGTACTTGGCGGCGGCGTAGGGGGTGATGACCACCCGGTTCGGCCCCGCTAAGGCTGTGGCCGGATCGCCCTCCTGGAGGCGGAAGCCGAAGAGGTCGAAGAACGACGGATCGACCGCCGTGACGCTGTTTTCGCGGTACTGCCGGTCGCTGTGGCGGACGATCTGTTCGGTGCCGTGGATGTCGAATCGCGCAAACTCCTCGACGCCCGGAATGTGGCGCTTCATGGCGGGGCCGTAGCCGTAGGAGGAGGTGGCCCAGTCGTCGGTCAGGGTGTTGCCTTCGTAGAACTGCGCTTCGACCCGGTAGAGCCGTTCCCCTTCGGGGTGCATCGAGTCGTAGCTCCGTTCGAAAACGACGTAGTTGAGGATCAGAAGCGCGACGGACATCCCCACGGCGAGCGATAGCAGATCGACCGCGGAGAAGAGTTTGTGTCGCTCGATGCGGCGGAGGGTCAGCAGGAGGTAGTTGCGGAGCATACGGAAAAGATTGGAGGATGATTCAACCGAATCATCCTCCAATTCGAATGCCAAAGCGGTTTATTGATTGATATTCAGATTACTATAAAAACAGGAATGGGCCGAAAGTGTCTAATTTTTAGACATCGGGTGTCTATTTTCTGGACACTGCCGCTATCGGGTGGCGATGCGGATCGAGACCCGGGTGCCGCCGCCTCCCGGTCGGCTGTCGAGGGTCAGCTCGCCGTGGATCGAACTGATCCGCGAGGCGATGTTCGACAGCCCCATGCCGGTCGGTTCGGTCTCGGGGTCGAACCCGCAGCCGTCGTCGGCCACTCGCACGGAAATTCGGTCGCCGTCGGCCTGCATGTCGATCGTCAGGTTCGCGGCGCCGGCGTGCTTCAGGGCGTTGTTGATCAGCTCGCACACCACCCGGTAGAGAATCACCTCGCGGTCGCGTTCGAAACGGAGGTCGCGCATGCCTTCGGTGCGGAGAACGATCCGCGTGGCGGGGCACATCGGCTGGAGCTTGTGAACGAAGGTGTTGAGGGCTCGTGCCACGCCGAAGTTGTCCAGAATGTGGGGGCTGAGGTTGTTCGAGATCTCGGTCAGGCTCTTGACCGCCTCGTTGACCACATACTCGGTGTTGGTCAGAATCTCCTTTTGGGTCGCGTCGAGCGGCTGTTGCAGGAGGGCCGAGACGCTCATCCGGACGGACGAAAGCAGGGGGCCCAGGCCGTCGTGCAGCTCTTTCGAGATGATCTGCCGCTGGTTCTCCTCGGCCCGGATCACGGCGCTCAGGAGCCGTTTTTCACTGTTCCGCCGCTGCTCCTCGCGCAGGGCGAGGTAGTTCAGCACCTTTTTCACCATGAAAATGCCGACGGCGAAACAGAATGAGGTGAGGATGCCCACCCACACGTAGTACTCTTCGCGCATGACGATCATGTCCGTCCGTCCGTCCGTCCGGTCCGAGAGTTTGTGGGCGAACTCGTCGAAGCGCATGACGCACATCAGCACCAGCGCGATGGTGATCAGGATCCAGGACGAGCTGAATTTGGTCTTTCGGGTGAGCCGGATGGCTATGCCGGCGGCGAAAAATTGCAGGACGATCGAGATGACGAGTAAGACGAGGAGTACCATATTCGGAGGCTAAAGATAGGGTTTTCCGGCCGTTTTCTGCTCTGTGAGCCTGCTGTTTCTCGCCTCTCGGGCCGGATCGGGAGGCGATTTAGGTATAAATACCCACGGTCGGGGGACGGCTTTTGCCTATTTTTGCAGACAATACGGGTATTGCCGCTTTCGGGCGGGAATTCCTGTCGAAAAACCAAGGACGAAGACATGGAACGATTTACACCTACCCGCTATACATTGACCTGCGTGGCTTCGGGACGCGAATTCGAGGACGAGGGCTGGACGCTCGACGATCCGGAGTGCGGCGAACCGTCGCTGGTGCGGGCCCGGTATGCGGAGCGGCAACTCAACGTGCGCGACGACGCTTACGGCATCTATCGCTTCTGCGACTGGCTGCCCATCCGGCGGACGCTGCGCGGGAGCCATGCGCCGGTGACCTATAAGAGCCGGAAGCTGGCCGAGTATTTGGGGCTGGAGAATCTCTATATCACTTTCAGCGGCTACTTCCCGGAGGTGGGGGCGCGGATGACCACCTGCTCGTTCAAGGAGACGGAGGCTTACAACGTCTGCGCCCGGCGGGCGGAGGGCGAGGAGCGCGTGCTGGTGGTCGCTTCGGCGGGCAATACGGCGCGGGCTTTTGCCAAGGTGTGTTCGGATAACCGGATTCCGCTGCTGCTCTCGGTGCCGGAGGACAATATCGGCGCGCTGTGGTTCGAGGAGCCGCTCGATCCGTGCGTGAAACTCATCGCGCCGTGCTGCGGGGGAGACTATTTCGATGCGATTCACCTGAGCAATCTGGCGCTCTCGTCGCCGCGGTGCTATGCCGAGGGGGGGGCGAAGAATGTGGCGCGGAGGGACGGGATGGGGACGACCGTGCTGTCGGCGACGACGGCCATCGGCGAGATCCCGGACTACTATTTTCAGGCCGTGGGGAGCGGAACGGGGGCGATTGCGGCGTGGGAGGCCAACCTGAGGCTGATCGAGGACGGGCGGTTCGGGAACAAGTTGATGCGGTTGATGGTGTCGCAGAATGCGCCGTTCACGCCGATGTACGATGCCTGGCGGGCGGGCTCGCGCGAGATGCTGCCTTACGACGCGGATCAGGCGCGGGCCGATGCCGAGGCGATCGACGCCAAGGTGCTCTCGAACCGGAAGCCGCCGTACAGTTTGCACGGGGGGCTGTACGACGCGCTGGTGGCGACGGACGGCGATGTGCTGGTGGCGACCAACGAGGAGGCGCGCGAGGCGCGGCGGCTGTTCGAGGAGCTCGAAGGGGTGGATATCTATTCGGCGGCGGGAGTGGCGCTGGCCACGCTGATCCGGGCGGTGCGCGACGGACGGGTGGAACGCGACAAGATCGTGATGCTCAATGTGACGGGCGGGGGCGAAGAGCGGTTCCGGCGCGAGCGGGGAAATCGGGTCTGGAACCTGCGGCCGCACCGTGTTTTCCCGTTAGATGCGGACAAGGAGCAGGTGGTGCGGGCGGTCGAAGAGCTGTTTGCCTGACGGCGGGTGCCGGATAGCGGATCGAACGGGCGGACTCTCCTTTACCGAGGAGAGTCCGCCTTGTTTTCTGTCGTGACGGTGTTCGGTGCCCCAAGTCCGCGGGAAAATCGTATTTTTGTACCGAACGAATACTTATTGAATATTCCGGAAATGAAACTTTGGCAGAAAAACGGCACCGATACGGCGGAAGTAGACCGATTTACCGTCGGTCTTGACCGCGAAATGGATCTCTCTCTGGCGCGCGCCGACCTGCTCGGCTCGCTGGCCCACACGCGGATGTTGGCGACGATCGGGCTGTTGGCGCAGGACGAGCTGACAGACGTGCAGCGCGAATTGAAA
Source organism: uncultured Rikenella sp. (assembly GCF_910579375.1). Lineage (GTDB taxonomy): Bacteria > Bacteroidota > Bacteroidia > Bacteroidales > Rikenellaceae > Rikenella. The sequence goes on along the minus strand of NZ_CAJTUJ010000020.1, from coordinate 21,028 downwards.
GCCATCTACCGGACGGTGGAGCAGGGGGATTTCCGGATCGAGGAGGATGTCGAGGATATCCACTCGCAGGTTGAGCTGCTGCTCACGCGGCGGATCGGCGAGACGGGCAAGAAGATTCACAGCGGCCGCTCGCGCAACGACCAGGTGCTGGTCGATCTGCGGATTTATCTGCGGCGCGAGATTTATGAGATCGTCGGAGGGGTCGAACGGCTCTTCCGCACGCTCCAGCGGCTGGCCGAACAGCACAGGGAGGTCTTGATGCCGGGCTATACCCATCTCCAGATCGCGATGCCGTCGAGCTTCGGCCTGTGGTTCGGCGCTTTTGCCGAGGGGCTGGTGGACGACCTGACGATGATGGAGGCGGCTTATCGGGTGTGCAACAAAAATCCGTTGGGATCGGCGGCGGGCTACGGGTCGTCGTTCCCGCTCGACCGCGAGATGACGACGCGCCTGCTGGGGTTCGACACGATGAGCCACAATGTGGTCTATGCCCAGATGGGGCGAGGCAAGACGGAACGCCTGTTGGCGCAGGCGATGTCGGCGGTGGCGGCGACGCTCAATAAACTGGCGACGGACAACTGCCTGTTCCTATGCCAGAATTTCGGATTTATCGCCTATCCGCCGGAGCTGACCACGGGGTCGAGCATCATGCCGCACAAGAAAAATCCGGATGTGTGGGAGGTGATGCGCAGCAAGTGCAACCGGCTGATGGCTTTGCCGAACGAGATCGCGCTGATGACGACCAACCTGCCGACGGGCTATTTCCGGGATTTGCAGCTGCTGAAGGAGGTGCTTTTCCCGGCGATTCGGACGCTCAGGGAGTGTGTCGAGATGGCGGATTACATGTTGCAGCATATCGAAGTGAAACACGATATCCTGAACGATCCGAAGTATGATTATCTGTTCAGTGTCGAGGTGGTCAACCGGCTGGTTTTGAGCGGGGTTCCGTTTCGGGAGGCGTATCGGCAGGTGGGGTTGGAGATTGAAAACGGGACGTACAGCCCGTTGCGGGAGGTGCACCACACGCATGCGGGGAGCATCGGAAACTTGTGCCTGGATCGGGTGGATGCTTTGATGGCGGCGGTGTTGGAGCGGTTCGCTTTCGACCGCTTTCTACAGGCGGAGGCGGAGCTGGTGGCGGAGTAGTCGGGGGCTGTCTCCTTTTGTATGGCATTCCGGTCGAAGAGTGCCTGATCTTTCAAACCGGAAACTCTTTCCGCCTTCGGGCGGTCGGGGTTTCCGGTTTTTGTAATTTGCATATCCGTCAAAAATATTCTTGTATACAATATTTAATGGATATTACATGTATTATGTTTCGTTATTTTAAAATCAGCCGGATGCTTTTTCGTGTGCTTTTTATTATTATATTTATTTCGTGTTTTGAGTCAACTATGCGAAGGGGTGGATCTATTGGCTAAATTTATCGCAGTATGAAGCACAAACTACTTTTGTACGGAATGTCGGTGATGGTTGCGGGTGTCCTGGTCTGGGCCTGCCGACAATGACCCGGGCGTCGGGAGACCGTCCGGTGGGGATGTTGCCGGGCGATTTCACGCCGCTGTGGAACAAGGCTCGGATCGGTGCCAATCGCGAGATGGACGGTGCCGATGTGCCGATCGACCCGCACTTCATCTTCACGGCGGTGTTCCATCGGAAGACGGAAACGGGAGATACCCTCCGACAGATGGTGGACATTACCCAGAAGTTGGTGGTGAAGAAGTGGCGGGACACTGCGGACTATCGGGCGTTCTGCTACATCGCCTCGATCGTCCCGACGCCGGAGTATTACGCCCGGCACAAGGACGTGGCGCGGGAGTTCCGCTACGCGGGCTCGAAAGGCGAGTTTTCGGGGTTCGTGGTCTATCAGACGCTGGAGGGGGTGCCGGTGGCGGTCACCGACTACCGTCGGGGACAGGCCGTGCGACACGACTATTTCCCGCAGGTCACGCCCGAGAATGCGGACAGCGTGATGACGGTGATGGACGAAGTGATGGAGGGGGTCTCGTTCCAGGCCGGGACGCCGAGAATGTTCGGTTTAGGTACGGAACAAGACCCGCTGGAATCGGAAGAGGTAACTGTAACAGCCCAAAGGACGCACACAAACAATCCCTGGCGCATCACGATTACCCTGACACCCAGACCCACCGGTCTGCCGACCGGAAATCCGAATCCTTCGGATATCACCTATATTACACCTAACGTCCCTTCGGGAGGAGGCGGCTATTCGAATACTTCCACGCAGCGAGGGAAACCGACGAATTTCGACAACGATTGCAGCGGCGATAAATCGACGGTCAAAGCAGCGGCAAGTAATATGTTTAGTATCATGCAGCAGCTCCCGTCGTCCATGTATGGCTCTCCGACTTTTGATGATTTTATGAACAAAGTACGAGGGAATTCCAGCGTAGAGCATTCCATGGTGATGAAAACCGATTTTCAGTCCAATTTGACTTATTTTGGGAATATTAACTCTGCTAATGGACCGGATGATTTTGTCGGGGTTGAAAACAACCGCTGGACTACTGCTATTGTTCATAGTCATCCAGATAACCATTTAACCCCTCCGTCTCCGCTGGATGTTTGGGATCTTGGAGATCAGTTGGCCAAGGGAAATGAAGGTGTTCAGGCCAATTATGTCATTGTGGGAACCGATGTGTATTGTTTGCAGGTCACCGATCCGGACAAGGCCAAGGCGTTTTCGGCAGCCAATCCGATCGACCAAAGAACATCGATGTTTGCTGATAATACTCCAGCTGGAGGATTGTGGGAAAAGGGAATTGAACGTATGAGTTCGATGACCAGCAAGGATCAATATTGTGCAACGATGGCTTATGTGTTGAGCCAGGCAGATGCCGGGATTATGCTGTTGCGGATAAATCCAAATACAAAAACATTCGAGGCTTTGGGAGTAACTACGAATTCTAAAGGACAGTTTTATCCGACTCGATGCAGATAGGATAAATATCCATAACTTTAAATTGAAACGAGATGAAGAATCTAATAGTATTGTTGATGTCGGTTTTCTTTGTAACCGCGATCCATGCTCAGTCTAAAGTGACATTGGGACAATGTCAAGGTGATACAGTATCTTACTTAAAAAAGGTGTTCGATGAGAATAAGTCCTGCTTTATCGGCCAACCGTTTTCTAAAGTAATGGATGAATGGACATCGCAAATGACGGTTAATCAATTGACCTTTAAGGATACAGGTATTTGGCCGACAAAAGAAGAAGAGAAATTGTTAGTAAGAGGGGTAAGTCTATATTTAGATACGGAAGATGAGTTTGATCTAAAAGGCCTGCGTCATGAGCCTTGTTATGGAATTTCCGTAGTATTTGCTTCTCCATATTTCCAAAAAGCAGATAGTTTGAGACGGTTACGAGATTCGGAGGGTACTGCTTTAGGATCTAAACTTTACGAACAATTAAAAAACTACATCGTCAAAGACATTTATATGTTTGAGTTAAGACAGTGATAAAAAAGTAAGCACTTTCCCCGGCACGGTTCGCAGTGAAATCCGGATCCATCTCTTGTGCGAATCGTGCCGGGGATTTTTGTATCTTCGAGTTATGAAACGTAACCGCTTTTTGATTTTTGTTTTTTCGTTTTTTGTTTTTTGTGTCGGGAGGGCGATGGGACAAGGAAAAGTCGTGATTTCGCATCCGTTATATCCGTTCTGTAAGTACGCCGGAGATACGGTAGCGTATCTGACGCAGAACTTCGACGGAGGCGCGGACGATCTTTTTTATGAACAGCCGCTTTCCAGATTCCTTAAAGCTTTGGATCCAAAAATGCCGATACGGACATTTGTTCCTCATTATGTTTCTTTGAATCAGGGGCTTGGAATTGTTGCATTTTTTTGTTTCCCTTATACCCATGAGGAATTGCAGCGTTTTGCCGACGAGGGGAAGGTCATCGATGGGATCGGACTCACTTTTGATGAACTGTTAAGTAAAGATTATGAGTCGGAATTATACAACTACTTTTTAAGCTTGGGGGTTCAGCAGGTTCACTGTTGGACGCCGGAGATTGAACAAAAAATCGGTCATCTGACTTTTATCCAAGGATCGGTTCAAAAAGTAGATATTAAACGCTTTATGAAACCTCGCCCATAGTTTAAGTCGTTTCATTCACCTTTTCTCCGGCACGGTTCGCAGTGAAACCCGGATCCATCTCTTGTGCGAACTGTGCCGGGGATTTTTGTATTTTCGGATTATGAAACGATTGATTTTGCTGTTGTTATCGATGTTTATGATAACAGCAGTCCAGGCTCAGCAAAAAGTAACCTTGGCCGAATGCGGTGACGATACGGTGCTCTATCTGCGGAAAACGTTCGATGATCGCAAAGCAGAGTTTATCGGACAACCATTTTCTAAGGTGATGGATGAGTGGAAATCGCAATTGCCGGTCGGTCGACTTCTTTTTGGCGATACCGGTATTTGGCCGACTAAAGAGGAGGAAAAAAATTTGGTTAATAGTATTGATATATATTTCAATACTGAAGAAGAGGTTAATTTAAAAGGGATGCGGCATGAACTGTATTATGGAGTCGGGATTTCTTTTACTCCGCCTTTTCTGCATAAAACCAGAGAATTTTGGCAATTGCAAGAAGAGGAAAATTCTCAGTTAGGTACTCAACTGTATGAGAAGTTGAAAGACTACATTGTCAAAGATATTTCTACGTTTGAGTTGAAATAGTTTTAAGTATTTCCCCGGCACGGTTCGCAGTGAAACCCGGATCCATCTCTTGTGCGAACTGTGCCGGGGATTTTTGTATCTTCGGATATTCTTATGATTCACGGTTCACACATCTCTGCCGTATGGCAAATCTTGTTCGGTGTGCTGCTCGTCTGTTGGCCGCTGCTCGACACCGGTGCGAGCGGGGCTGTTACGTCGGAGCGGATTCTGCTGACCGGTGTTGCGCTGGGGCTCCTCGCGACGGCTGTGCTGACCGCGGCTTGTACCGGGGCGCGCTGGCGGTGGAGTGGGGTCGACGGGGGAGTCGGGCTTTGTGGCGGATGGTTTATTTTGCATGTGGCGTTCGTAGGGCCCGGCGAGACTGATCCCTATCCGGTGTTGATCGGTCTGGCAGGCCTTGCGGCTTATGGCTTTTGCCGGGTGGCGGGAACGGCAGGATTGCTGCCGGCGATATTCGTCTCCGGAGTTGTCCAAAGCGGGATTGCATTCGCTCAGTGTGCCGGGCTGGTTGCTTCGAGACACTCGTATTACGGGCTGACCGGGTCGTTTCCCAATCCGGGCCCGCTCGGCGGATGGCTGTGTGTCGCGATGCTTGCGGCGATGGTGCTGGTGGAGCAGTTCGGGCGTGAGGGGCGGAAGATACGAACGTTACTTTTCGGGATCGGCGGACTGCCGATCGGCATCGTTCTGTTTCTGACGGATTCCCGGGCGGCGTGGGTCGGTTTTGCGGTGGCTCTTTTTTCTATGCTGTTCACTCGGAGATTCCGATACAAAAAAAACGGTTCTCGGGGCATTGACGGCCATTTTTGTGCTGGGGTTCTTTGCTCTGTACCGCTATAAAAAAGAGTCGGCGGATGGACGGCTTCTGATTTGGCGTGTGTCGGCGGATGTGATTTCGCAAAAACCGGGTATCGGTCATGGAGTCGGCACTTTCCCGGAACGTTACATGTTTGCGCAGGCGGACTATTTTGCCCGGAATCCCGAGTCGCGTTTCGTTGCGGTGGCCGACCAGGTGAGTGTGCCGTTCAACGAATGGATCGGCATCGTCTGTGAGCAGGGAGTGGTCGGAGGGGTGTTGGCATTGTTGCTTTTCGGAGCGGCGCTGTGTGGCCGTGCTACCGAATCGCAAAGGCAGGGGAGGGTCTTGCTGGTGGGCTTGGGGGTATTCAGCCTGTTTTCTTATCCGCTGACTTTTCCGGCATTCGGACTGCTATTGGGGGCGATATTGGCCCGGTGTGCGAACCGTCCGGCCGTATCGGGGAGGCGGGTCGCTTTGCGGGTGGCGTTGCCGGTCGCATTATCGGTGGCGATTGGCGGAGGGATTGCCTTGTCTGCGATCGATCGAGTCGGCAGAACGGACAGAAGTCGTTATGTCTGTTTGCAAGAGGTTTCGGCCCGGATGCGCGACTTTTCGCCGTCCGACTTGCCGTGGCTCGATCGACAGGCTCGGCGATTGCCGATCGCGGCATTCTATACGGACTTGGGCGATCGGTGGTTGGCTGCCGACAGTGTCGAACGTGCCGAACATTATTATCGTCAGGCGGTTCGTATGATTCCGGGCCGCTTACGTCCATACGACGGTCTTTTCCGGGCCTGTCTGCGGATGGGGCAAGTGGACTCGGCAATGATGATGGCCCGAAAAATCGTGACTATGCCTGTGAAGATCGGCAATACGGCGACGATTCGTATACGTCGCTCAGCGGTCGAATGGCTCGAAGAACAACGGGAGGAGTAAGAGAAGCAGGCGATTTTGAGGCTGCCGGTCGTGTAGGGTAGATCCGGTGGGCTTGGGGTAGAGGCTGCCCGGTTATTTAGGGTAGACACGGCCCTTTGCCCACCGCGGGCCCGCGGCGTTTATTCCGAGAGGCAACGCAACTGAAAACCGTAAGTACGGCCGTTTGTGTTGCTGGGGTAGAGATATTGTGCGCTGAACGCCAAATACTGCACTGTAATGTCATCTGTCCTTGGCGCAGACGACCAGCTATAGCCGTTGAAGCCGACATATCTTGCTATGCCTTCATAATTCACATCATATCCGCGGAAGCCCGGGGCGGGGTTTCTGCGAATCACTCGAACACCAGCTCGCGCGTCTCTTCGTCCATCGCCGTCAAACGGATCCGCATCGCCTCTTCAGGCAATAACTCCTCGATTTTTTCCGGCCACTCTACCAGACAGAGGTCGCCGCTGAAAAAATACTCCTCGTAGCCGAAATCGTAGGCCTCTTCCACCGACCGAATCCGGTAGAAATCGAAATGATAGACCGTCTCCTCTTTCGCCGCTTCCTCACCCGCCGGAGGAGTCGCGTGGTACGAGTTTACGATCGCGAACGACGGACTCGTCACCTCCTGAACGTCCACTCCCCGCTGGCGGCAAATCTCCTTGATCAGCGTCGTCTTGCCGGCTCCCATCGCGCCGTAAAAGGCGATGATCGTCGCTCCCCGCGCGGCCGCTTCGGCCAGTACGGCTTCCGCTGCTTCCGGCAAGTCCGACAAACCTTTGATCGTAATCGTCTGTGTGGTGGGATTGCGTTTCATGGGCGCAAGATACGATTTTCGGGATGAAAAACGATTATTTCGGGTTCAGAACGATGTAGGGCACCAGCATCTCTTCCATCGAAATCCCGCCGTGCTGGAAGGTGTTTTTGTAGTACCGCACGTGCTGGTTGAAGTTGTTCGGGTAGACCAGAAAGTCGTGGTCGTAGGCGAAAATATAGGTCGACGTGAGGTTCGATTTGGGCAGGTGGGCCTCCTCGGGCCGCGTAATGGCGAAGACCTGTTTGGCGTCGTAATTGAGGTTCCGGCCGCTCTTGTAACGCAGGTTCGGCGAGGTTTCGCGGTCGCCGATCACCTTTACCGGATTATCCACACGAATAGTCCCGTGGTCAGAGGTGATGACGATGGTGTGCCCGCGCTCGGAGAGTTGTTTCATGATTTCCCACAGGTCGGAGTGCTCGAACCACGACCGGGTGAGCGACCGGAAAGCTACCTCCTCTTCGGCCAGTTCGCGGATGATTTCGCTTTCGGTGCGGGCGTGGGAGAGGATGTCGAGGAAGTTGTAGACGACTACCGAGAGGTCTGCAGTCGAGAGCCGGTCGATGTTTTCGAGCAGTTTTTTCCCCTGTTCCGGCCGGACGAGTTTGTCGAAACTCATCCGGTATGGTTTGCCGAGCTGCTGAAGTTGCCGCCGGAGGAACTCCTCTTCGTAGCGGTTTTTACCTCCCTCCTGGTTGTCGTTGAGCCAGAGGTCGGGCATCAGTTTCGAGATGGCGAGCGGGGTCAGCCCTGCGAACAGGGCGTTCCGGGCATATTGCGTCGCTGTGGGCAGGATGGCGCAGTAGAACTCTTCGCCGGCGATGTCGAAATAGTTGTGCAGCAGGGGGCGGATCATCAGCCACTGGTCGTACCGGAAGTTGTCGATCAGCAGGAAGGTGGTCTTTTTCGATTTGTCGACCACGGGGAAGAGTTTCTGGCGCAGGAGGGTGTGCGACAGCACGGGCCGTTCGGGGTCGTTGTCGTCGAACCAGCCGAGATAGTTGTCGCGCACGAAGCGGGCGTAGAGGTCGTTGGCCTCTTTGAACTGGTAGGAGAGGATTTCGCGGACGCTGCTGTCGTTGGATTCCGAGAGTTCGATGTCCCACTGGACGAGGCGGCGGTAGATGTCGGTCCATTCGCCGAAGGTGCGGGCGCCGGACAGGGCGACGGAAATTTTGCCGAAGTCGGAACGGTAGTCGGCGGTGCTTTTTTCGGAAACGAGTTGCTGCTGGTGGACGTTTTTCTTGATCGACAGGAGCACTTGGTTCGGATTGACGGGCTTGATGAGGTAGTCGGCGATTTTCGAGCCGACGGCTTTGTCCATGATGTTCTCTTCTTCGGACTTGGTGACCATCACGACGGGGGTCGTGGGGGCGTGTTCCTTGATCCGGGGGAGGGTTTCGAGTCCGGTCATCCCGGGCATCATTTCGTCGAGGATGATGAGGTCGAAGGGTTTCTGCTGCACCATCTCGACGGCGTCGTAGCCGTTGTTGCTGGTTTCGACTTCGTATCCTTTGTTCTGCAAAAACAGGAGGTGGGGTTTCAGGAGTTCGATCTCATCGTCTACCCACAGAATCCGTACGTTGGTCATGTCTTTCTTTTTTGCAGGGTTTTGTTCTATTCGGTCGGGCGGGTGAAATATTCGGTTGCGCCGCCCCGGGCTTCCGCGATGCGGGCTACTACGGACGATTGGGCACTCTGATGAGTGTCGGTCTGGACGGGTACAGTTGGTCGTCGGCGGTCAGCGGGACTAACGGCGTGTTCTTGTATTTCGATGCGCAGCACTTTAATCCCAGCCATGTGGGCTTTCACGGTCATGGTTTTCAGTTACGTTGCCTCTCGGAATAAACGGGTCGCGCGCCTGCGGTGGGCAAGGTGGAGTTACCCGATTTGCATTTTAAGTGCATCCCTGAGGTTCGCAGAACCGCGCGGGCCGGAGCCACCCGCGGCGTAGGACCGCCACTTCGCGGAGCTCGTTCGGCCCACGCTGGCTCCGACCCTCAAAAGCACTTTCCCCCATTCACCACCCCATTCTGCGAAGTTCGTCCTCGGCGCGCCCCCCTCGCGCCGCTAATGCGTCGCCCTCGCCGAGGACGGCGATTCCTCTCGGAATCGCGCTACTCGCTCTCAGTTCAAGCGGACGAAGCTTGCGGGCCTCCGCGACCGGAGGCTTCGGCCCGCGCGGCTCTATGAGCCGCAAAAGCTCAGCCCCAAGCGGAGTCCCAGTTCTCCGCCCGTGTCGGCCTCACTGCGGCTCCGCTGTCGCTCCGCCGCGTTTCCGCGCGCCTTGCGCGATTCATCTATATTCGGCTACCGCCGAAATAGTTGAATCGCTCCTTTAGGCGGGGCGCGCGATCTAAGCACTGCCCCAGCTGGAACTGTTCTTTTTCTGAAGAAAAAGAACCAAAAAGACTTTCGACGGATGCTAACGCATCCTCCAGCTGCCGAGGGCACAAATCTCTGTCCGCGCCTTAATAATGACAGCCCGATTCATGGTGCGCGCCTGAGCGATTCACCGAAGGGATAATGACCGGTCATAGTTTCCGGATCATGATCCGCATCGTCGTGCCTTTATCCGGCTCCGAATCTACTACAAAAATGCGGCCATGATGGTACTCCTCAATAATCCGCTTGCTCAGCGAGAGACCCAGACCCCAGCCGCGCGTCTTGGTCGTGAAACCCGGTCGGAAGATACGTTTGAAATTCGCTTTCGGCATCCCTTTCCCCGTATCACGGATGTCGATGCAGATCCACCGGTCGTCCCGCACCGATAACTGTACCGTGATCGAGCCCCTGCCCTGAAGCGCGTCGAGCGCGTTTTTCAACAGATTCTCGACCACCCAGCCGAAAAGCGCGTCGTTCGCCATCCCCTGAATCGGCTCAGCGGTGCACGGAGCGAAGTTGAGCGTCACGTTTTTCGGAATCCGGGTCTGAAAATAAGTCACCGCCGCCGCAACCAACTCGTAAATGTTGCGCGGTGCGAGATTCGTCGTTGCGCCGATCTTAGAAAAACGATCCACCACTTTGAGCAGCCGCGTCAGGTCTTTGTTCATCTCGTCCACGACGAACGGTTCCACGTTCTCCTGGCTCCGGAGGTACTCCAGCCAGCCGAGCAGCGAACTGGTCGGTGTGCCCAGCTGGTGAGCCGTCTCCTTGGCCATCCCGATCCAGACCCGGTTCTGCTCGCTGAGTTTCGACGAACGGAAAGCGATGAAAGCGAAGCCGATGAAAACCGCGAAAATGCTGAGCTGCACCCACGGAAAGTATTGCAGGGCCTTCAGGAGCGGCGATTCGTCGTAGAAGACGCGTATGATGGTGCCCTGTGCCGTCGGTATCTCGATCGGGTCGCGGCCGCCGGAACGCATGCTCTCGAGTTTGTCGGCCAATCGATCGGGGTCGGCCATCACGGCCGGGTCGATCAGCCGGTAGCGGAGTACCCGCAGGTGGTCGTCGCAGACGATGACCGGTATGTCTTCCGAAAAATTGATGATGCGGTTCAGAATCGCCGCTTGAGCCCTCGCGCCGTTGGAGGCGGCTTTGACGCTCTCGCCCACGGCGAACGACCAGAGGTGGATTTCGTGCCGCTCTTTGTCGCGCAGCTGCCCCACGAGGTAGTTCGAATAGACGAGCGAGGCGACGCCGATCGCGCATCCGAGCACGATGAAGAGCAGTTTGCCGCGATATCCGATGGTGAATCTGCGCATGGGGGCGGAGGGGATATGAGGAGGGTTATGCGGAAAAGGTCGTCTCGCCGAGAGCCGGCACCGAGGCTTCGGTCGTGTAGCCGACGTCTTCGAGCAGCGTCTCGCCGCGGGCCGCGGTGGTGGCGAGCAGGTCGCACCGCTCGTTTTCGATGTTGTCGGCGTGGCCTTTGATCCAGATGAACCGGACGTTGTGCCGTCCGAAAACGCGCAGGAAGCGGCGCCACAGGTCGGGATTTTTCTTTCCGGCGAACCCTTTGCGCATCCAGCTGTAAATCCACCCTTTCTGAACCGCGTCCACCACGTACTTGGAGTCGGAATAGACAGTCACGTCGAGTCCGTCTCGTTTCAGGGCTTCGAGGCCGGTGATTACGGCCAGGAGCTCCATGCGGTTGTTGGTGGTGAGCCGGTAACCGGCCGAGATTTCGCGCCGGTGGGGGCCGGACAGCAGTACGACGCCGTATCCTCCGGGGCCCGGATTGCCGAGCGAGGAGCCGTCGGTATATATCGTCACACGGTTGTTCATCTGTATTCGCAAAGATAAAATTTTTTCGGACGCAGCGGCACACCCCGGTTGCCGGAGGATTTTTGTACGGGGAGCCGGGACTCTTCACTATCTTTGTCGGGAGAGAAATGTGCCGGGAGAGAAACCGGAACGATGACCGGATGAAAGATTTCGCCGCCATAGACTTCGAGACCGCCAACGGCCGCCCGTCGAGCATCTGCTCGGTCGGATTGGTCGTCGTGCGCGGCGGCGAGATCGTCGAACGGCTGCACCGGCTGATCCGGCCCACGCCGAACTACTATTATCGCTTCTTCACCGAGCAGATACACGGCATTTGCGCGGAGGACACGGACGATGCGCCGCTCTTTCCGGAGGTCTGGAATACGGAGGTCGCGCCGCTGGTCGACGGGCTGCCGCTGGTGGCTCACAACGCCGCTTTCGACGAGCGGGCGTTGCGGGCGGCTTATGAGGCTTATGAGATGGATTATCCGGCGGAATACCGGTTCTACTGCACATTGCGGGCTGCGCGGAGGCTGTTCCCGAAGGCGGAGATCGGGAATCACCGTTTGCCGACGGTTTGTGCGTGGCTGGGGATTCCGTTTGAAGATCACCACCAGGCGCTGGCCGATGCCGAGGGGTGCGCCCGGATCGCGATGCGGATTTTATAAAAGCGGGTCGGGGAAGAGAAAACCGTCAAATTTCGACCAGCCCGTTCTTGATGGCGTAGACGACCAGATTCGCCGTGTTTTTGCAGTTGGTTTTTTCGAGGATGTTGGCCCGGTGCTTGTCCACCGTCCGTTTCGAGATGAAGAGCGTGTCGGCGATCTCGTAGTTGGTCATCCCTTTGCAGATCAGCAGCAGAATCTCCTTCTCCCGAGCCGAGAGGGCGGCTTCGTCGGTCGTCTCCTCCGCCTCGGGCAGCTCTTCGGCCTCGCTGTCCGACGAGGAGCGCAGGTTGCTCACCAGGTTGAACAGCAGCTCCTGAGAAAAGTACGACCCGCCCTCCAGCACCGCCTCGATGGCGGCGTAGACCTCCGTGATGTCCGAATTCTTGAGCAGAAATCCCTTGACGCCCTGCGAGACCATCTTGAAGTAGTAGTCCTCCTCGCCGTACATCGAGAGGGTGATGATCCGCAGCCCGGGCCATCGGCCCAGCGCTTCGGCCGCCGCCTCGATGCCGTTCATGTCGGGCATGGCGATGTCGAGCAGCACGACGTCCGGCAGCCGTTCCGCCTGCTCCAGCCACCCGAGCATCTCGCGTCCGGTGGCGGCCTCGCCCACCACGCGGAACCGCGGGTGGGAGTTGAGCAGCAGTTTCAGCCCGTTGCGGAACAGGGCGTGGTCGTCTACTTGCAGGATGGTGTGTCTGGCTTCTTTCATCACGCGAATCGTTTCTCTGTCTATCGGCACTCGGCTTCGGCCCGCACCACCCGTGTCAGTGCCCGGCACAATGCACGCAAATCCTCCTCGCCGATCACATAAGGAGGCATCGTATAGATCAACCTTCCGAAAGGCCGGATCCAGATTCCCTCTTCCACGAAAGCGGCCTGGATGCGGGCCATCTCGACCGGCCGGGCCATCTCGACCACGCCGATCGCCCCCAGTGTCCGCACGTCCCGCACCGCCCCGGCCGGTATCAGCTCCCGCAGCGGCGCCAGCTCCTCTGTCAATATCGCCTCGATCCGTCCGATGCGCTCCGGCAGGTTCATCTCCGCGAGCATCGCCAGCGATTCGTTGGCCACGGCACAGGCCAGCGGGTTCCCCATAAAGGTCGGCCCGTGCATGAACGGCCCGTCGATTCCCCGCGCTACCCGCGCCGTCGCCACGACGGCCGCCATCGTCATGTATCCCCCGGTGAGCGCCTTCCCGACGCAGAGAATGTCCGGCACGACTCCCGCCCACTCGCAGGCGAACAGGCGTCCGGTGCGTCCGAAGCCGGTGGCGATCTCGTCCGCCACCAGCAATACGCCGTACTCCCGACACAATTGCGCCACGCCGCGCAGGTATTCCGGATGGTAGAACCACATGCCGCCGGCCCCCTGCACCACCGGCTCCAGGATAAAACCCGCGAGCCGGTCGCCCAGCTGTTCGAATGCCTCGCGCACCGGTTGCAACGCCTCCGGATCCCACGCATCGTGAAAGGCAACAGGAGGCCGCGGAACGAAGTGCTGTACGGCCAGCCGCCCCTGCCACAAGGCGTGCATCCCGCCCTCCGGGTCGCAGACGCTCATCGCGTGCCACGTGTCGCCGTGATAGCCTCCGCGGATGGTGATGAACTCTCGTTTCTGAAGGTATCCCTGCGCCTGTTGCCATTGCAGGGCCATCTTCATCGCCACCTCGACAGCCACCGATCCGGAGTCGGCGAAAAAGACGAATTCCGGTTTTTGCGGGTCGCCGTCGCTTAGCTTCGAGCCCGGAACCATCGCCAAGAGCTTCTGTCCCAGTTCCACCGCCGGTCGGTGGGTCAGGCCGCCGAACATCACGTGGGACATCTCCGCCAGCTGCCGCTCGACGGCGGCGTTCAGCCGCGGGTGGTTGTAGCCGTGCACGGCGCACCACCACGACGACATGCCGTCGATGAGCTGCCGCCCGTCTTCCAGCTCGATCCGCACGCCGCTGCAGCGCTGCACGCCGTAGACGGGCAACGGCGCGATGGCCGAGGTGTAGGGGTGCCACAGGTGTTCCCGATCCCACCGGATCGGGTCGTGCGTGTCGGACGGATGAGGGTTCATCATAGCGGGGATTTCTGAAAAAGGGACTATCCGCCGACGATCATCGAGACGATCTGGATGCAGATGATGAGCAGCACCATGGCCACCGGATAGACCGTGGCGTAAGCCACGCTGACCGCGCTGCTGTCGGACATGGAGTCGGCCGCCGCCAGCCCCGGGGTGCTGGTCATCCCGCCGGTCAGTGTCCCCAGCAGGTCTAAGATATTGATTCGGAAGAAGTAGCGGGCTACGGTCACGGTCACGATCATGGGCAGCAGGGTGATGAAAAAGCCGCCGATGAAGAGCGACCATCCGCTCGTCCGGAACGTGTCGACGAGTCCGACGCCGGCCGAGGTGCCGACGTTGGCGAGGAACAGGAGCAGTCCCAATTGCCGCAAAAGTTGGTTGGCCGGGCCGGACATCGTCCACAGCACCGGCCCGGTCTTCCCGATGGCGCTGAGTACGAGCGCGGTGAGCAGTACGCCGCCGGTCAGGCCGAACGAGAAGGTGAAGCTGGTTGAAAACGAGAGGGAGATCTTGCCGACGATCACTCCTAATGCAATCCCGAGGGCGATCGGCAGGAAGTCGGTGTCCGAGACGCGTTTCCCTTCGTTGCCGATGAAGCTCAAGACCTCTTCCATGCTGTCTTTCCGTCCCACGAGGGTGAGTTTGTCGCCGAATTTCAAGGCGAGCGACGGCTCGGGCGAGAGGTCGATGCCGGCGCGCCGGATGCGGGTCACGATGCAGCCGAAGTTCTGTTGCAGATTGAGGCTCCCGAGGGTGCGGTTGACGATCGACCGGGCGGTGACCAGTCCGGTCTGCAATTCGACGTTCTTGCCGAACGGGAGTTCGCCTTCGATCCGTTCGCCGACGAATTCCGCGGTTTTGTCGTGCGACACCGGTGTCCCGACCACTTTGATCAGGTCGCCTTCCTGAAGAACGGTCGCTGCGTGGGGCAGGATGGACTCTTCGCCGCGCACGATGCGCGAGATCACGGCGCCGGTGTGCAGCCGCAGCTGGATGTCCTGCAACCGCCGTCCGACGATCAGCGGATTGGTCACGCGGTAAGCCCGGGCCACGATGTCGGGGTTGAGTTCGCGGCGGTCGGCTTCGAGGGCGCGTTCCTCTTGTCGGACGTCGATTTTCAGGATCCGCGGCAGGAGTTTGACGAAGAGAATCACGCCGATCACGCCGAACGGATAGGCGATCCCGTAGGAGATGGCGGCGTTGTCGCCGGCCATCTCCCGGGCGGTGGCGAGCCCCGGGGTGCTGGTCAGCGCGCCGGCCAGCAGCCCTGCGGTGTCGGCGGCGTTCAGCCCGCAGATGTATGTCACGGCGAGGGTGGTGAGGGTGGCGGTCAGAATAAGCAGTGCGGCGAGTCCGGCGAGGCTCTTTCCTTTGCTCTTGAAGGTGCTGAAGAATCCGGGGCCGGCCTGTATCCCGATGGCGAAGATGAAGAGGGTCATCCCGAAGTTTCCGAGTTCGGCAGGCACGACGACGCCGAAGTGGCCGAAGAGCAGGGCGACGAAGATAACGGCCGAGACGTCCAGGGTGATCCCTTTGATGTCGATGCGCCCGACGATGAAGCCGAGGGCGATGATGACGAAGAGGACGAAAATAGGAGAGCTGAGTAACGAATGGGCCATGCGGAATGGGTATTTTGCGACAAAGATAGGGATTTTAGCGGGATGGCCCGGGTTGGAGGAGTAGGTTTTGATTATGGCTGTCCATTGCCCGCCGCGGGCACGCGGGGCCTGCCCGGCCTGATGGCAGTACCCTCCTGTAGGACAGGCGCGCGAACCAAGCTCGGGGCGAAGATTTTGGTTGAATCGGGTGCGGGTCGGAGCCAGCGTGGCCGGAAACGAGCCCCGCGACGTTGCAGGCCTACGCCTGGGGTGGCTCCGGCCCGGGCGGTTCTTCGAACCGCAGGGATGCAACTTAAATGCAGGGTTGGGTGGTCAATTACTCAGGGTTGTTCCAGTCCCTTGCCCACCGTGGGCTCGCCCCCGTTTATTCCGAGAGGCAACGCAACTGAAAACCGTAGGCGCGGCAGTTCGCGTCTCGACCATTAGCATGGTTCATGCTGTAACTTAAGTAATTACTATTGCCTCCCGTGGTCGAAGAAGCCCAAACGCATCCCATATTGCCTATGGCCCACAAACCACCTGGAAGCAGATCAAACAAGCGGAAGCCCGGGGCGGGTAGCACTCCGGGCTCTCTGGCTGTCAGCGAACGACGAAGTCGCTCCGTTCCAGATGCTCGTAGTAGGTCTGTAGGAAACCCTTCAGCCGATCCAGCTGAGCCGAATCCGGACGGACGCCCTCCCGGATCAGGTCGCGCTCCTCCGACGGATCGTTCAGCAGGTCGAACAGGTGAATCACCTCGTGCTCATCGAAAAACATCGCCGCCGAGTCCGTGATCCATTGAAAGGTTCCGTCGACGTGGTTGATCGCAAACGCATCGCGGGCCGTCCGGGCCGAATCGGCCCGAATCTCGAACATGTCCTGTCCGTAGGCGAAGAACGGTTTGTCGTACCCCGTCAGCCCCAGCAGCGTCGGCATCAGGTCGATCTGCTGCGCGATGTGGCGGTCGTCGCCCCGCAGCGAGCCGTCCGGTGTGTAGAGGAAGAAGATGATGTGCGAGTCGCCGGTCGGCGTCTTCGTGAGCGGGTCGTAAACCTCGCTCGATATGTGGTCGGCCGTGAAGACGAAGATCGTGTTGTCGAACCACGGCTGCCGGCGGGCATATTTGAAGAAGCCGCGCAGCGAGCGGTCGGTATAGGCCACCGGCTGCTGAGCCTTGGTGTGTCCCTTCGGCAGCACTTTCTCGTATCCCGCCGGAACGACGAACGGATGGTGGGACGAGAGGGTGAAGACCGTGGCAAAGAAAGGTTTCGGCACGCTGTCCAACTCGCGCGCCATGTAGCGCAGGAACGGGCCGTCCCAGATTCCCCAATAGCCGTCGTCGTCTTCCGTCCCGACCGTGGCTTCGTAGTTCTCGCGGGTGCGGGTGTTGCGCACTCCCGACAGCATGGCATAGGCCACGAATCCCATCGATTTGTACTCCGAACCGTTGAAAAACCAGGTCGAGTAGCCCTCATCGCCCAAGTGACGGGCCAGTCCGTGGGTCTCGCCCAACGAGTAAGGGGTGATGACGAACGGGGTTTTGAACGAGGGAATGGAGCTCAGGATCGACGGCAGAGCGTCGATCGATTTGCGTCCGTTGGCGTGGGCGCGGCGGAAGAGGTAACCCTCCTGCATCAGCGAGTCGAGGAACGGGGTGTAGCTCTCGCCTTCGCGGTACAGGTGCGGGTTCAGGTAGGCGGAGTGCTCGTAACTGAAGCTCTCGAGGATGAAGATGACGATGTTTTTTCCGCGCTGGCTGCCGAACCGGTCGTGGCGCAGGCTGTCGGCCGCCGGATAGTGGTAGGGCGAGAAGCGGGCGGCCAGTTCGGCCGGGTCGGCGAAGTATTTGACGTAGGAGAGCTTCCGGTTGGTGATGGTGCGGAGGATGCAGAACGGGTTGGTGAGCACGGCCGAGGCTTTGGCCGGAGAGCGGGCGAACTGGGCGGCGTGGCTCATGGCGATGGGTCGGATGCCGTGTCCCAGCCCGCCGCGCATGCCGCCGACGAGCAGCACCACTGAGCCGAGCGCCAGCACGGTGTTGACGACGACGAAGAGCCACATGGGTCTCAGCCGCCTCGGTGCGGGCCGCACGAGGCGGTAGAGCCGGATCATCCCCCATACCAGCGCGATGCCGATCAGGAGCAGGTACCAGTTTTCGCCGAGGGCTTTCCAGAGGATATGGCCGGTGTTGTCGTTGCCGGTGAAGTGGAACTCGTCGACGGTGAACCGTTTCTTGGCGTAGTGGAAGTAGACGGTGTCGGCCAGGTTGAGCAGGACGACGATCGATCCGACGCCGATCCACAGCCCGAAGAGCATCCGCTGGTAGCCTTTCCCGCTCCGTCCCGGTATGGGCAGCAGGGACAGGAAGACGAAAAGGCAGTAGACGTAGCAGAGGCAGGCGGTGTCGAAGAGCAGTCCGCCTCGCAGCAGGGCGGGGATTTCGCCCCAGGTAAGCGGGCCGAGGGTGTCGGTGTTGAAGAGGTAGAAGATCGCCCGCAGCATGAAAAGCAGGAGGTAGACGATCCCCAGCCGCCAGAGGAGTACGGTGAGGGTGTTGTGCAGCCAGGGGCGGAGTCGTTCGTTTATCATGGGTCGTGCTTTTTTGGAAGAAAAGCATGAGGGACGACTGCCTGCACTTGAGGGACTAAGAGAAACCCGGCCGCGGACAGAAGCCCTCATGCCGTATTGTGTGTATGGATACAATACAGGCGAGTGGCTCTCTGTTCCCGCGGCCGTTGAAGTCTCTTAGTTTTCAAGTGCGGAACCTGAGGCTGCTATTTTTTCGATGGTATGTGGTGTCTGGTGTTGGGGGTAACGCTGTGGGGCGTTACGACTTCAGTCTGTGTTTGTCGTTTGGTTTGACAAAGATACTTTTTTTTCGGGGTTTGGGGGAAACGTGCCGTTCGGCATGGGGAAAGGGAGGGCGAGGCTGCCGCATTGGTTAGGGTCGCCGGCAGCTTTAGGATGCGTCAGCATCCGTCTAAAGTTTTTTGTTCTTTTTGCCCGAAGGCTTCCTCGCGCTAACTCGGCATAGCCCGCAAGCGGTCTCTGCTCAAGTAACGCCGCTCGGCTCTTCAGAAAAAGAACAGTACCAGCCGGGGCAGTGCTTAAACCGCGCGCCCTGCCTAAAGAGGCGATTCAACTGTTTCGGCGGTGAGCCGAAACAGAATGAATCGCCCATGCGCGCGAAAACGCGGCGGAGCGCCAGCGGAGCCGCAGTGAGGCGGACACTGGACGGAGAACTGGGCTTTGCTTTGGGTCGTGCTGTTCTTCGGACTCGAAAACCGGCTGCGGTTTTCGAGCCGCGCTGGGCGGAGTATGGGGCTGGGGGTTGGGTTGAACTGTTGCCGTGCTTTTTGCGACTCAAAGAGTCGCGCGGACCGAAGCCTCTGACCGCGGAGTCCCGCAACTTGCGATACTCGTTTTAGGCCCCGCAGGCTTCGGCCGTCAAAGTCATACAAAATAGGGTAGAGGCGGCCACCTTTCGAGTGTCGAGCGGCACCTCGTTTATTCCGAGAGGCAACGCAACTGAAGACCGTGGCCACGGCCGTCTTCGCTGCGAGGATTCAGATGCGTTACATGAAAAATCAAATGTTGGGAACAAAAATCGTCGGTGGACGATGCAGAACTGAAACCGATGTTTCCGACCCCCACCAAATTACCCATCCTATTGTTCGTGCCTGCGTCGCGGAGGCCCGGGGCGGTCGACCTTTCGGAACCCGGCAGGAGCGCGCGTTTCAGAAAAGTATGCTATTTTTGTACGGAAGCCGATGGGCGAATTCAAATCCGGACAGACCGATGTATAAGTTTCTGATCCTGCTGAAAAAAGAGTTTTTGCAGATATTCCGCGATAAATTTATCTGTCGGTCAGTTCTGTTGTTGCCCGTGGTACAGCTGTTGGTTTTGCCGTTGGCGGCAGACAACGAGATCCGGGACTTCCGAATGGCCGCGATCGATCGCGACAATACGCAGTTCAGCCGGTTGATGCTGGCCGACTTGCAGGCCGGCGGTTATTTCACCCTGTCGGCATCGGCGGCGGCATGGGCCGAAGCGGTGCGGATGATCGAACGCGGCGAGGTGGATATGATCGTCGAGATTCCGACCGATTTCGAACGGAATATCGTGTTGGGACGCGGTGCGGAATTGGCGGTGCATATCTCGGCGATCAATGGGTTGAGCGCAGGGGTGGCGGCGGGATATGTCAATACGATCGTCAGCGATTTCGAACGTCGGCTGGCAGCGGAACGGTTGATTCCGGAACGCTCCGAAGGGCGAGGTGAGGCGGGAGCTGCGCAAATCGGAGTCTCGGTGCAGGAGTGGTATAATTCGAAGTTCGATTATAAAACGGTGATCGTGCCGGGGATTCTGGCTTTGTTGGTGACGGTCGTCGGCATGTCGATGATGGCGCTCAATGCAGTGAAGGAGAAGGAGCGCGGCACGATTGAACAACTCAATGTCACGCCGATGAGCCGGACGCAGTATGCGCTGGCCAAAACGGTGCCGTTTTTTATTATCGGGTTGGTGCAGTTTACCATCGGATTGGTGCTGGCTCGGTTGGTTTACGGCATCTCGGTGGCGGGGAATTTCGGGGTTTTGTATGGTATTATCGCGCTCTATTTGGTCGGGTTGCTCTTCTTGGGGTTTGTGGTGTCGAACGTGTCGCAAACGCAGGTGCAGTCGATTTTTCTGAGTTTTTTCCTGATGACGGTGCTTATCCTGATGAGCGGTTTGTTCACGCCGGTGGAAAGTATGCCGGAGTGGGCGCAGCGGGCGGATCAGTTGAATCCGGTGGCGCATATTATTTCGGCGATTAAGATGGTTCTGGTGAAAGGGAGTCCGGCGGCGGCTCTGAAGAATCATTGGGTGATGTTGGGGATATTCGCCGGGGTGATGTGCGTTGCGGCTGTAACCACCTTCCGGAAGTTCAGCCGGTGAAATGCTTGGTGGCCGGCTTTGGATCAGTTGCGGCTGGTGCGCGAACAGAGATTAGGGCCGTCGACAGTTTTAGGATGCGTCAGCATTCGTCTAAAGTTTCTTTGGTTCTTTCTATTCACAACCGACGCTGCCGGCGAGTGCAATGCAAACGCAGTTTGCAAATTGCCGAGCGGCGATGAGGAAAACGAGCGGAGCGAAGTTAAAAAGAACAGTTCTAGCCGGGGCAATGACCAGATCGCGCGCCGCCGCCTTAGGAGGGAAATCGTCAAAATGTGCTGGCACGTTTTGACAAGATTTCCCCAGCGCGCGAAAAATTTGGCCCG
>NZ_CAJTUJ010000019.1 GCF_910579375.1 uncultured Rikenella sp. | reverse complement strand
TGGCGCGCGTCTGTCCCACAAGAGGGGACTGCGCTCGGGCCGCGCGGGCCCCACGTCCCGTGGACGGGCGAAACTACGTTTCGCTATAGCAGCCTCTACCCAATCACCACACAGCAAACCCGATCAGTATATAAACAAAAACGGGTGGCACAAAGCCACCCGTTATCCATAGATTTAAAAATCAACCCACCTACACCGTCATAATCTCCTTTTCCTTCACCGCCAGCACCTCGTCGATCCGTTTCGAGAAACCGTCCACGATCTTCTGCACCTCATCCTCACCATCCTTCGCCACATCCTCCGGCAGACCGTCCGCCTTGATCGCCTTCTTAATCGCCTCGATCGCATCGCGGCGTACCCCCCGCAATGCCACCCGACACGTCTCCGCCTCCGCTTTGATCTGCTTCATCAGCTCCTTCCGACGCTCCTCCGTCAACGGCGGCACGTTGAGCCGAATCGTCTCCCCGTTATTCGACGGCGTCATCCCCAGATTGGAATTGATAATCGCCTTTTCGATCGGTGCCAGCAGATTCTTGTCCCACGGCTGAACCAGAATCGTCCGCGCATCCGGCACCGTCACGCTGGCCACCTGATTGACCGGCATCTGCGCCCCGTACGACTCCACCATCACCCCGTTCAGCACATTCGGACTCGCCTTGCCCGCCTTGATCGACGCGATTTCCGATTCGAAATGTGCGAAAGCCTTGTCCATACGCGGCATCGCCGCGTCGATGATTGCTCTTTTCTGTCCCATATTTTTTCGATCTTATTTATTTTCCAAATTAATTATGCACGAGCGTCCCCACCTCCGCCAAAGCGCCGTCCGCCGCCAACACCCGCTCCAGATTGCCCGGCGTATCCATGTCGAAAACGATAATCGGCAGCCGGTTCTCCATACACATCGTAAATGCCGTCAGGTCCATCACCTTGAGACGCTTTTCGATCACCTCCGCAAACGAAATCCGGTCATACTTCACCGCCGCCGGATCCTTCTCCGGATCCGCCGTATAGACCCCGTCGACCCTCGTTCCCTTGAGCAGCACATCCGCCTCGATCTCCACCCCGCGCAACGCCGAAGCCGTATCGGTCGTAAAAAACGGATTGCCCGTTCCGCCCCCGATAATCACCACATACCCCTCGCGCATCAGCTCCAGCGCCCGGAACTTGGAGTAAATTCCCGCCCCCACCGGCCCCATCGGAATCGAAGTCAGCACACAGGCCCGCCCGCCCGCATTCTCGATCGCCGACTGCAAAGCCAGCGAGTTGATCACCGTCGCCAGCATCCCCATCTGATCCCCCCGCACCCGGTCGAACCCTTTACCGACGCCCGTCATTCCGCGGAAAATATTCCCGCCTCCGATCACGACCCCGACCTCTACTCCCGCCTCCGCCACCACCCGAATTTGAGCGGCATACGAAGCCAGCACCTCCGGATCCAATCCGTATCCCTGTTTCCCCTGAAGCGATTCACCGCTGAGTTTCAGCAATATTCTTTTGTATTTCGCCATCTTTCCGAAAAGATTAAATCGTACCGTTTATTCCCCGCCCTCTGCGTTCAGGAACTCGATGAGCCGCGCCGTCGCCCGTCCGCGATGGCTGATCCAGTTTTTCAGTTCCGGCGCCATCTCGGCAAAAGTCACCGCATACCCCTCCGGCCGGAAAACCGGGTCGTAGCCGAACCCCTCCGTGCCGCTCTTTTCGAGCGTGATCTCGCCGTTCACAATCCCCTCGAAGAGGTGCTCCTCGCCGTTCCGAATCAGCGCGATCACCGTCCGGAACCGCGCCCGCCGATTCTGCTGCCCCTCCAGCCGCCTGAGCAGCAAAGCCATATTATCCGCCGAGGCATGCCCCTCGCCCGCACCGTTCACCGCCGCATAGCGCGCCGAGAAGACGCCCGGCTCGCCTCCCAGCGCCTCGACCTCCAGCCCCGTATCATCCGCAAAACAGTCCAGCCCTGTCCGCTCATGAATATACCGGGCCTTCTGCAACGCATTCCCCTCCAGCGTCGGCGCATCCTCCGGAATCTCTTCCGTCACGCCGTGATCCGCTGGAATCGACACCTCGGCCCGATCGCCGAGAATCGCCTGTATCTCTTTCAACTTGTTCCGATTGCCTGTAGCAAAGATGATTTTCATGTCCGAATCCGAGTTCTACGAGGCGAATTTAACGAAAATTTACTACATTGCCGCTTTAACAAAACCGAAATCACGTGAAACACCTTTCAGAATGGGGCCTTTTGATGGCCGCCGCGGCCGCCATGCCGCTCTCCGGAACAGCACGGGGGAGAAAAGCAACCCCTGCGCCGATCGACACCGCCGCACAACGCCTGCCGAACATCGTTTTCGTCCTGACCGACGACCTCGGCATCGGCGACATCGGAGCTTACGGGCAGCGCACCATTCCGACCCCGCACATCGACTCGCTGGCACGTGCCGGGATGCAGTTCATGCAACACTACGCCGGTTCGACGGTCTCGGCGCCGAGCCGCGCCGTGCTGCTGACCGGCAAACACACGGGGCACGCAGGGGTTCGGGGTAACGACGGTCGAAAGTTGGAGGACGGCACGACGTACGACTACTCGCTGCCGGCCGAAGAGGTGACCGTGGCCGAGATTCTGCGCTCGAAAGGCTATACTACAGGGATCACCGGCAAATGGGGTCTCGGCGGCTATCCGGAAGAGGGGGGCGTCGGGAACCAGGGTTTCGACTACTTCTACGGCCACCAGGCACAGGTGGACGCACACCACTATTATCCGAAAAAGCTCTACGAAAACGGCCGGAAAATCGAGCTCGACGGCACGCAATATTCCGACGAACTGACAACGCAGCACGCCCTGTCGTTCATCGACCGGAGCGTGGCGGCAGGCAAACCGTTCTTCCTCGAATTCGCCACGACGCTTCCGCACGCCGAACTGGTGCTGCCGGCGGAGGAGATGAAACCGTTCGAGGGCAAGTTTCAGGAAACGCCGTTCAAGGGCGACTGGTACGGAGCACAGGCACAGCCGCGGGCGGCTTTCGCGGCGATGGTGAAGCGCATCGACGACAACGTAGGCAGACTGGTCGCCAAGCTGCGCGAAACGGGGCAGCTCGACAACACGATTTTCATCTTCAGCTCCGATAACGGGACGCACATCGAGGGGGGACACGACCCGAACTATTTCAACAGCAACTCGCTGTTCCGCGGTACGAAACGCGACCTTTACGAGGGTGGGATCCGGACGCCGTTCATCGTGGTGTGGCCGGGACACATCGCTCCGGGGAGCGTGAGCTACCACGTTTCAGCGTTCTGGGACTTCCTGCCGACGGTCTGCGACATCGTGGATGCGGAGGTACCGAAAGGGGTGGACGGCATCTCGATGTTGCCGGAATGGACGGGCGAGGGCGAACAGCCGAAACACGACCACCTCTATTTCGAGTTCCACGAGGAGGGGGGCAAACAGGCGGTGATCCGCGACAACTGGAAACTGATTCGGCTGAATGCCAAACAATTGTCCGGCGACCCGTCGAAAGTGCGATACGAGCTTTACAACCTGTCGCGCGATCCGAAAGAGCTGCGCAACGTGGCTTCGGAGTATCCGGGCAAGGTGCTGGAGTTGCAACGGCTGATGGACAAGGGGCGGACGCAGTCGAAGAATCCGGCATGGAACTTCTGACAAAGTCCTCTTCCGGCACACGGACAAAGATTAAGGACTGCGAAACCTAAGGAGGAGCGTAGCTATCATGAAAGCTTTCTTACAAGAAAGCGGCAGTTCCAGCCGGGGCAAAGCTCAACCGCGCGCGACTGCTGGAGTAGGAAATCATTCAAAGCGACTTGCGCTTTGAATAAGATTTCCGCCAGCGTGCCGCCGAACCCGACCTAAGCGGGCAATAGCCAGTGCCCGAACGGGACTTGGTCTGACTTTACGCGCACGGAAAACGCAGACCAGCCGCTCAACGGGACTTTCCCGTACTATTCGGACGGTGTCGTAGGTGAGAAGTACGGCGACGGTCATTACAAAGCCACCAACGGCCGTCTCTACAAGGTAAGCACCTCGGGCGCGGGAACCCCGCTCGCCTGGTACCCCGCCCCGGGCCACCGCGGCCACGGCGAGGGCGCGTTGTGGTACGTCGGCAGCAACGGGTACAACTGGTCGTCCACGTCCTACGATTCGGACGACCACTACCGTAGCATGTACTTGCACTTCGGCGCGAAGGAACTCAACCCCAGCTACATGACGGGCCGGGCCTACGGTTTTCAGTTGCGTTGCCTCTCGGAATAAACGAAACGATGCTCGTTACAACCGCCTATTTAGGAAACATCCAATACTTCGGCAAGCTCGCACAAGGCGCGCGGATCGAAGCCCATGAGAATTTCCAGAAACAGACCTACCGCAACCGGGCCGAAGTGATGACCGCCGCCGGCGTGCGGACGCTGACCGTACCCGTCGTTTGGGATCACCGGGCCAAAATGCCCATCCGCGAAGTGCGGATCGACTACACCCTGCCCTGGCAGCGCGAACACTGGCGCACGCTGCGGGCGGCCTATGCGGCGGCGCCCTATTTCGACCACTATGCCGAAAAACTCGCCCCGTTTTACAACGAGCGAAACTACCGCCCCGAACGCCTCTTCGACCTGAACGGCGACCTGACACGCCTGTTGCTGGGGCTGCTCGGCCTGCCGGAGACCTTGCTGTTTACGGAAGATTACACCGCACCCGTGCCTCTCGACACGGCAGCCGAAGCGGGGGATT
Organism: uncultured Rikenella sp.; assembly: GCF_910579375.1. Taxonomy (GTDB): domain Bacteria; phylum Bacteroidota; class Bacteroidia; order Bacteroidales; family Rikenellaceae; genus Rikenella. Next base: position 23,339 of record NZ_CAJTUJ010000019.1, on the reverse strand, counting down.
TTCGGGAGATCATTTCGCACAAACCGCGCCTCCGGCGTCCCGACCCGACATTCGCGGCGCCGGAGTATTATCAGGTCTTCGCCGACCGGCTCCCGTTCGCACCGAACCTGTCGGTCGTCGACCTCCTCTTCTGCGAAGGGCCGCAGGCCGGACAGGCCGTTCGGGCAAGCATTCACACTGCACACTAAACCCAAACAACACCTCAAAACCCTACCGATGAAATCCATTTTTGCCCTGCTCGGAGCCGCGCTGATGCTCAGTTCATGTAGCCAGACCCTGAAGCTGGCCGACAAAGGCCGGAGCGCCTACCGCATCGTGGTGGCCGCCGATGCCGACAGCCTCACCCGGCTCGCCGCCGAGCGTTTCCAAGGTTATTTCCGGCAAATTTCGCAAGCCGAACTCCCCATCGTGACCGACTCCGGAACGATTGCCGACGACCACGCGATCGTCTTCAGCACCGACACCTCGAAACACGCCGATCTGGGGAACGACGGTTTTGTGATCTTCACGGACGGCAACCGCATCGACATTCAGGGCGGCACCTCGCGCGGCACCCTGAACGGGATGTACACCCTGCTGGACAACTACCTCGGTTGCCGGAAATACTCGGCCACGGTCGAAGTCATTCCGCAGCAGGGGAAAGTGACCGTACCCAAGCGAATTTACGACCGGCAGGTGCCGGTGATCACCTTCCGCGACGCCCATTACCGCGGGACGAACGACCAAGGGTATATCGACTGGCACAAGCTGAGCCACGACTCGACGGGCGGAAAGCCCGACTGGGGTTTCTGGTGCCACAGCTTCGGGCAGCTGCTGCCGGCGGATCCCTATTTCAAGACTCATCCGGAGTATTTTGCGCTGGTGAGCGGCCAGCGGGCCACGACGCAGCCCTGCCTGTCGAACCCGGCGGTACTGGAGATCATGTGCGACAATCTGGCCAAGGCGATGGCCGCCAAGCCGGAGGCAAAGTATTGGTCGGTGAGTTCGAACGACAACTTCGGCTACTGCCAGTGTGCGCTGTGCGCCGAGGTCGACTCCATCGAGGGGAGCCCGACGGGCAGCGTGATCCGTTTTGTGAACGCCGTGGCCGAGCGGTTCCCGGACAAGGTGATTTCGACTCTGGCCTACCAGTATTCGCGGGCCGCGCCGAAGGTGACCAAGCCGCGCGAGAATGTGAACATCATGTTCTGCAACATCGAGTGCAACCGCAGCCAGCCGATCGCCACGGATTCGACCAGTGCCTCGTTCCGGCGCGACATGGAGGAGTGGGCCAAGCTCACGGACAATATTCTGGTGTGGGACTATGTGATCCAGTTCAAGAATCTGGTCAGCCCGTTCCCCAATTTCCATACGTTGCAGCCGAATATCCAATATTTTGTGGATAACCATGTGGTGGCAATGTTCGAGCAGGGGAATCGCGAGGTGGGTGGCGAGTTCGCCGACCTGCGGGCTTATCTGATCTCGAAACTGCTGTGGAATCCGTCGGCCAATGCCGACTCGCTGATGAACGACTTCCTGAACGGCTACTACGGCCCGGCGGGGGGGCATATCAAGGAGTATATCAACCTGATTACGCAAAATTTGGAACAGAGCGGCAAACCGCTTTCGATTTTCGGCGCGCCGACCGACGGGGCGGACAGCTACCTGTCGCCGGAGAATCTGGCGATCTACGAATCGTGTTTCGACCGGGCCGAGGCGGCGGTGGCGAACCAGCCTGAGTTCCTGAAACGGGTGAAAATTGCGCGCCAGCCGCTTCGGTATGCGGAACTGGAGCAGACCAAGCTCGACCCGTACGGGCCGAACGGTATCTATGTACAAGCGACGGACAGTGTGTGGGAAACGAATCCGGAATACACGCAAAAACTGGAAAATTTCATCGCGCTGTGCAAGCAGGAGGGGGTGACGCGCCTTTCGGAGTGGCACACGACGCCGGACGAGTATCTCGATATGATGCGCAAAATTTCGATCGTGCGGCAGGACGGGAACCTGAGTTTCGAGAAACCGGTCGCTCTCTCGCCTGCACCGCATCCGAAATACGACCGCTCGGCGGACAAGGTGCTGACCAACGGCCTCCACGGCAGCAACGATTACAAGATCCAGTGGCTGGGTTGGGACGTGCCGCGTTTCGAGGCGGTGGTGGACTTGGGGTCGGAGCAGGAGATCGCCCGGGTGACGACGACTTACTTGCAGGTGCTGACGGACTGGATTTTCTTCCCGAAGCAGGTGACGTTCTATGTCTCTTCGGACGGCAAGGATTACGCGCAGGCGGGTATGGAGGCGCAGCCGGAGGTCAATCGAGCGGTGGCGATCGGCTCGCGCGATTTTTCGAGCGCAGTCGGCCGCAAGGGACGTTATGTGAAGGTGGTGACGGACGGCGTGGGGATTTGTCCGCCGTGGCACTTGGGGGCAGGCAAAAAGGCTTTTGCGTTTATGGATGAAATCGTGGTAGAATAATCGGCCACATCGCACGGAGGCGGAAACTGGCGTTCTTCAGCCTCCCTTTCCGAGACCCGCCCGGTGGTATCTTTCTCACGGATACGCCGGGCGGTTTTTGTTACAATTTCCCGGACAAACTCGCATCGGAGTGTCGTTCGACATCCCGCCCCGGGCTTCCGCGACGCAGGCAATTATGGGAGATTGGGCGATCTGGCGAACGTCGGCGGCAGCGGGTACAGTTGGTCGTCCACGATCAGCAGCACCAACGGCATGAACTTACGTCTCGGCGTGACGTGGCTCTATTCCAGCAGCGCGGACTACCGCGCTTACAGTTTTCAGTTGCGTTGCCTCTCGGAATAAACGGACGCACAGCGTCTTTTACTGGCCGCCTCTACCCGATTCTCTGTTTCGCGCGCCTGGGGAAATCTTGTCAAAACGCACAAGCACATTTTGACGATTTCCCTCTTTAGACATGGCGTGCGTCTGTCCTAAAGGAGGAGACTGCATTCGAGCCGCGCGGATCCCACGTCCCGTGGACAGGAAATGCTTATGCATTTCCAATACCAACCTCTGCCTCAAACCATTAACCCCGACGAGCCACACTCCCTCAACCCGAAACCTGCTCCGCCTCGTAAACCCGACGGTGTTCGACGATCGACTTCATATTCGTTTGGGCCCACTCCGTCAGCCGACCGATAAGCGGAACCAGCGAACGGCCGATCTCCGTCAGCCGATACTCGACCCGCGGCGGCACCTCCGGATAGACCGTGCGACTCACCAGCCCGTCCGTTTCCAACATCTTGAGCGTACTTGACAACACACGCGACGAGATGTCCGGAATCGACCGGCACAACTCATTGAACCGCGTCGCCTCCCGTTCGCTCAGCAAGACCACCACCAGCAACGACCACTTGTTTCCGAACCGGGCGACGATGTTCCGAATCGGACACATCTCGATCAAAGAATTCCCTTCAGCCTTTTTTTGCATCATTCAACCTTTTGTGCACCAAACACTAACTTTTAGTTAGCAACTTTCAGAATCAAAGTTAAGCAACCCGCTGAAAAGATCGATATTTTTCGATCTCCAACCCGCTCTTTTTCAGCAAAAGCGACCAAAAGGTTAGTATTGAACAAAAATGTAACCTCTTGACAAACAATATTAAAGAATATAGTTTTGCAGCACGAACCAAAACCAACACAATGATGAAACAGATTGAAAAATCGGCGACAGGCGCCAACTTCAGCGCGATCCGGATCGGCCAGCTGAACGAACTGGGAGAGTATGTGCTCGAGCTGGGGTCTGAGATCAGGATTCCGGGCAAAGTGTTCGGCGGCAGCGCCGTGAACGCAACGGGCGGCGAGTTTTCGTTCCAGGTATTCCAGCCGGGGACGGAAACGGGATTCCTCCACACCCACAAAACCCACGAAGAGCTCTACTTCTTCCTCAGCGGCTCGGGTGAATTTCAGGTAGACGGCCACGTCTTTTCCGTATCGGAAGGGAGCGTCGTCCGCGTAGCTCCCGCCGGCCGGCGCTCCGTGCGCAACAACGGCACTGAACCGCTCACGATGCTTTGCGTGCAGTACCGCGGCGGCGCCTTCACGGCCGAAGACGCCGCCGACGGCCATATCCTCGCCGACCCCGTCGAGTGGTAAGCCGCACTACTAAAAACAAACGCATCCCGGACGACACCTCGTCCCTACAAACGAGGCATCGCCCGGGATGCTTTGTTATGGGTACCGAGCCTACAACTCCTCCAACAGCGGCTGCACCCGATCCTTCGCCGAGAGCAGCAGCCCCTCGCCCGACGGATCGAAGCCGTATTCGGCCAGCCGCCAGTCCACGCCGATCTGCGGATCGTTCCACCGCACCCCGCCGTCGAACTCCGGATGGTAGTAGTCCGTGCATTTGTAGAGGAACTCCGTGTCATCCACCAGCGTCAGAAAGCCGTGTGCGAATCCCGCCGGGACATAGAACTGCCGTTTGTTTTCCGCCGACAGCTCCACCCCGTGCCACCGCCCGTAGGTCGGGCTCCCGGCCCGCAGGTCGACCGCCACGTCATAGACCGCCCCCGCGACGACCCGGATCAGCTTGCCCTGCGCATGCTGCGTCTGGAAATGCAGCCCGCGCAACACCCCGCGCCGCGACTTGCTGTGGTTGTCCTGCACGAAATCGACCGGACTGCCCGCCATCGCATCGAAATCGCGTTTGGCATAGGTCTCCATAAAAAAGCCCCTCGCATCGCCGAACACCGTCGGCTCGATCACGAACAGCCCCTCGATCGGGGTCTCCACCTTTTTAAATTCAGCCATCTATTCTGTTTAATGTTTGCTACAATTCACCCGTATTTCAAAAGTCGACACCGGCATACGATACGGCGCCACCCCGCAGAGATTCGCCCGCGTAAAGGGCTGCCAGCCGTAACGAATACGCGGCGGCGTCCCCTGCAATCGCAGGGGGCCTTCGCTCGACGCCGTCAGAATCACCTGCCGCCCCTCTATCCGCCCCGTCGCCGGATAGAACTTTCCGTCGGCAACCTCGATCTCGAACCCTCTCACCGGTTCATCGTCCAACGTAGCCAACGGACGACTGAAATCGACAAACACCGTATCGTAATATTGCGTCGCTCCGTCAATCACCGTGGGACTCTGCGCCGTCTCCAGCGATTTGAACCGATTCGGATAACTATACCGTTGAAACAAACACCGCCGAGCCAGCCGTTCGCCGATCGGCTTCTTGTGTCGCGGATGGACGTCCGTCGAATCCCCCAGATCGGAACTGACCACCATATGAACATCATCCCACCCATGGAGTCTTTCCTCCAGCCGCCGCTGACTGTCCCGGAAGTGCGGCCAGCTCGGCCGGTTCAGCGAAGAGAGCTGCACGAAATAGAACGGCATCAGACCACCGTAGGAATTTTGACCGAACGCCTCGCGAAAACTTTTCACCACCGCCGGAAAAAGCCTCTCGTGCAACTCCGCGTTGTGCGCATTGCTCTCCCCCTGGTACCAGATCACCCCCTCGGCATCGTACCCCGCCGCCAGCGGAGCCACCCGGCTCTCGTACAGATAGGCCGGTTCGAAAAAGTGCCGCTGCAACGGATTTTTCACCCCCTCCAGATTGCCCCGGATCACGCCCCTCACCCAATCCTGCGCCATCTCGTTGTTCCGCCAGTCGTAGAGCACATCCACCAACGCCGGATCGTCCTCTAAGATGCGCCGCGAGACGAACGCCTCGGCCGGCGCCCCGCCCAGCGAAATCTCGATCAACCCCACCGGCACTTCCGCCCCCAGCGAGTCGGCCAGCATCTGTCCGAAAAACCAGGCGACAGCCGAAAACTCCTCCACCGCCGCCGTATCGCTCCCCGAAACCCATCCCTGCGGGTTACGGATATAATCCAACCGGTTCAGCCGGGCGAGCTCCGTACTGTCCAGCCGCCCCCGCTCATCGGCAAACGTGGGATTGGCTCGGAAGAGCCGAATCCGACCGGTCGGCCTCGCCTCGGCCCGCTCCGCCGCGCGCGCCACCGGCCACGACATGTTCGACTGCCCCGCCGCGATCCACACCTCGCCCACCGCCACATCCCGATACAGAGCCACCGTATCCTCCGTCGCGATCGCCAGCACCCCCGAGAGCATCGGCTCCTCCAGCGGCAACCGCACCTCCCACCATCCGTCCGCACCCGCCGTCACCGTGTCCGAGGCAGCGATCTGTCCAAACCGCAACCGCCCCGACTTCGCCCGCCGCACCGTGTCGGCCACCGTCACCGTCACCAACCGGCCCGCATTCGCCCGACCGCCGATCCGCGTCACCACTCCCCGCTGGAGCACCATCCGGTCCGTATAGGCCGGCGACATCCGCAATTTTCCGTAATCACCCGTCAGCGCGCGATAAATCTCTTCGGCCAACAGCCGCGCCCCCTCCACATTCGGATGCACGGCGTCCGGCAACAGCTCCGGCCGATCCTTCAAGACCGGTTCCAGGTCGATCAACCCCGTCCGCTGCGACGCCGCCACCCGCTCGATCGCCTCCTGAATCTGGTGGTGCCAGTCGCGCGTCCCCGCCTTGAACCGCCGGTGGCGGTGCGGGATCGGCGTCATCCGGCAGATGTAGACCTTCGCCGCCGGATTGGCCTCGCGAAAGCTCTCGATCAGCGCCGCGTAGTCCGGAATGAACTCGTCCCGGAAGTTCGGCCAGTTGCGCGGATCGGTGTCGTTGATACCGAGGTGGATCACCACGATATCCGGTCGGAAAGCGATCGCCTCGGCGTACTCTTTCGTCTTGGTGTACGGATTGTGCCCCTTATTGAGCAGCGTGGCTCCGCTGTGGCCGAAATTGCGGACATCGTATCCCGCCCCGAGCATCCGCCCCAGCACCGCCGGATAGCAGTTCCGCTCGCGATCCTCGACCAGCATGCCATAAGTGATGCTGTTCCCCACACACGCCACCCGCACCGGCGCCGGTTTCACCGCAGCAGGCCTCCGGGCGCCGCTCGCCCCGGAAACAACCAGCAAAGCACAAAGAGTCAGACAAATTCTCCTCATAGAACGACTCATTTTCGTTGTTTAAGACCTTATAAAGGTAGCTAAAAATCCCTTACTGCCCGCACCCCGCCGCCAAAATCCGCCCCACCCGCCACCGCTTGGCCCACAGCAGTCCCCGCCACACGAGCCACGGCACCGCCACTCCCGCCGCCGTGCTGATCGGCACGCCGATCCACGGATCGAGGTGCGCCCAGTCGTAGAGCACCACCCGCAGCGCCGACTGGGGGAACCACGAGAAGAGAAAGATCGCATACGTCGCCCCGTCGAGCGGCGCCAGGAACCGCCATCCGCTCCGCAGATAGAACCGCCCCAGCGACAACGCGAACAGGATGCCGCAAACCGCTGTGAGCCGCTCCGCCAACGGATTCACCACCCCGTAACCGGTCACTGTCGCCAGCACCGACGTCGCGCCCCAGCCCGCCAACGCCCACAGGCTGCCGAGCGCCAGCCCCTCGTCGATCTCCCGTTGATACGCACAATAGACGATGCCCAGCACGAAGAAAAAGCCGGACTTGACCACCCCGCTCAAGTTGAGCCACCCGACGCCGTCCAACGGATTGAAGACCGACAACGCCAGCGTCGCCAGCGCCCAGCCCCACAGCGGCACCCGGTCGCCGACTCCCAGCCGCCTCAACCCCCGAGCGGCCAGCACCGTCCCGACCAGCAACAGAAAAATCGTCGGCAGAAACCAATAGTAGACGATCACGTTTTTCGACGGCACGAGCAGCATCTCGAAATAGGCGCCCCACGCCAGCTCGACCGGCTTCACCGCCCACCGACTCAGCCACACCTTGGGCAGAAAGACCAGCGTACTGATCAGAAAATAGGGCACCAGCAGCCGCCTCGCCTTTTTGGCGACGAACGCGCCGACCGGGATGTCTACCAAAGAAGAGCCGGCTGCGGTGCAACCGGATCCGGCTGCGGTATACCGCAGCAGATAACCGGAAAGAAAAATCCACAGCGGCATGTGGAAACTGTAGATCCAGCGGTAGAGCCCCGCATCGTGCCCGTCAGTCGGAAAGGCATGGCCGACCACCACCAGCAGGATGCCGAAAGCCTGGAGAAAACTGATATAAGGATTGCGCATATCGAAGTGCCCGAGAAATGTCCGCCCCAAAATTACGCTTTTCCGTCCGTTCGACCGCCACCGTATCCGGCTGCCGCGCACAAGGTTTCGCAATTATTTCTGCATGATAATCCGAAATAATCCCTATTTTTGTCACAGCAAACCGTGTTGCGCTTTTACGTAAAACGAATCATAAACAAACCATGCAACAATCAATCGACACTTTCGATTTCGCCGGCAAACGGGCGATTATCCGTGTAGACTTCAACGTGCCGTTGGACGCCAACTTCAACGTGACGGACGACACCCGTATCCGGGCGGCGATTCCGACCATCAAGAAGGTGCTGGCCGGGGGCGGTTCGGTCATCCTCATGTCGCACCTCGGACGACCGAAGGGCGCGGAAGAGAAATACTCGCTCAAACACATCATCCCGACCGTCGAAAAACTGCTGGGCCAGAAGATCGAATTCGCAGGCGACTGCATGGGGGCCGAAGCTGCGCAGAAAGCTGCCGCTTTGAAGCCGGGCGAAGTACTGCTGCTCGAAAACCTGCGCTACTACGCCGAAGAAGAGGGGAAACCGCGCGGCCTGAAAGAAGACGCCACGGACGACGAAAAGAAAGCAGCCAAAGCGAAGGTGAAAGAGGCTCAGAAAGAGTTTACGAAGAAACTCGCTTCGTATGCCGACTGCTACATCAACGACGCGTTCGGGACAGCGCACCGAGCACACGCTTCGACGGCGCTGATCGCCGAATTCTTCCCGAACGACAAGATGTTCGGCTACATCATGGAGGGGGAACTGAAGGCGATCGACAGCGTGTTGCAGGCTCCGAAGAAACCGTTTACGGCGATTCTGGGCGGTTCGAAAGTCTCGACCAAGATTACCATCATCGAATCGCTGATGGAGAAGGTGGACAACCTGATCCTCGGCGGGGGGATGACCTACACCTTCATGGCGGCACAGGGAGGCAAGATCGGGAACTCGATCTGCGAAAAAGACCAGTTCGACACCGCCCTGGCGATCATCGAAAAGGCCAAGAAACTGGGCGTGAATCTGGTTCTGGCCGAAGATGCACGGTGCGGCGACGCGTTCAGCAACGACGCTAACGTGAAGATCTGCCCGGCCAACGACATTCCGGACGGCTGGGAAGGGATGGACATCGGGCCGAAGACCGAAACGAAATTCCGTCAGGTGATCGGCGAATCGAAGACCATCCTGTGGAACGGGCCGGTCGGGGTGTTCGAATTCGACACCTTCGCCAACGGGTCGAAAGCGATCGCAGAGGCGATCGTAGAGGCTACGGCGAAAGGCGCCTACTCGTTGATCGGGGGCGGTGACTCGGTGGCCTGCATCAACAAGTTCGGGATGGCGACTAAAGTAAGCTATGTTTCGACCGGCGGCGGGGCCTTGCTGGAATATATGGAAGGCAAGGAGCTGCCGGGGGTAGCTGCCATTCGGAAGTAGGCGCAATCATCAGGCTTCGGCCTATCCTTTTAGAACGCGAAGGTGGGTTTCCTTTTCTGAAGGAGACCCACCTTCGTATTTAAACTCCCTATAGCCCTGAAACTCCATTCGCCATACCTTGCCCGGAAACCCGGCTCGAGATACGCGACACGCCCCACCTGCCGCCAAGTTTTCGTATCTTTGTCCGTATGAAACGGAAGACAGTCAAAAAACTCATATTCATCCCCCTCGTCAGTCTCGTGCTACTCCTCGGCCTCGCCATCGGCGCCGCCGCCCTGCTCCTCACTCCGAAACGGCTGACACCCCTCGTCACCCGGCTCTGCGACCGCTACCTCGACGCCCAAGTGCGGTTCGACACCGTCAGCGTCGCCCTCTTCCGCGACTTTCCCTACGTCACACTGGAACTGCACGAGACCGAAATCGTCAGCCACGCCTTCGACCGGCTGCCCGACTCCGTGCGCGTCACCCTGCCCGCCGAAGCCGACACCCTGGCCCGGATCGGCCGGTTCGCCGTCTCGCTCAACCCCTGGAAACTCGCCGCCGGACAGGCCGACATCCGGCGCATCGCCCTCCAGGCCGCCCACCTCCACGCCTATGTAGCGCCCGACAGCACCGCCAACTGGGAGATCTACCACGCCGACACCACCGCTCAGGAGAGCGACACCACCGACAACGACCCGTTCAAGATCGACATTGAACGCATCTCCGTGTGCAAAGGGCTTCATCTGGTCTATGACAGCCGCCCCGACAGCATCGCCGGAACAGTATACCTGCGGAGCTTCTTCATCCGCGGACAGCTCTCGACCGACCTGTTCCGGAACGAAATCCGTCGGCTGCGGCTGCGGGACTGCACCGCCGAGCTGACCCTCGGTAATGAAACCGCCGGGCTGCGGATCGACAGCCTCACGGCAGACGGAGGACGGCGCGAAGGACTCCGCGTCGGGCTCGACGCCAAAACGATCCGATTCAGCGATTTCGACGGGCTCGACTCGCTGCAACTGCGGACAGCCCTCCGTTTCGACGGCCCGGATCGCAGAGAATTGAACGTGAGCCGTTTCGACCTGCGACTCAACGACATGCTCGTCACGGCGGCCGGGCAGGCCATCTTCCGCGGCGACAGCATCGTAACAGAGCTCGGCGTAGAGAGCCAGCGGCTCTCCATCGCCGGGCTGCTGCGGCTGATCCCCACCTCCGTTCTGCCCCTCGCGCGCGACTATGAAACCGACCTCGCCGCCGCCCTCGACCTTCGGATCGACGGCACTTGGAATCCGGCCACCGGCGCCTTGCCGAACGTCACTGCCGACTACTGCATGCCCGCCGGCTACCTTTTTTACGTCAAAGACCGCTACGGCAGCCGGATCGACACGCTGGCTCTGGACGCCACCCTCCGGTTCCGACCGCAACACCCCGACTCAACGGGCGTGGAACTGCGGGAGTTCAAGGTCTCGGGCATCGGCATGCGGTTAGACGCCCACGGCGACCTCGACCGCCTGACAGGCGACGCCGGTTTCGACGGCGCAGTGAAAGGCGACCTCTCGCTGGACTACCTGAGCCGCCACTTCCCGGCACAGGACGGATCGACCCTCGCCGGACGAATCGCCATGGACCTGCACGGTCGGGCCCGACTGAGCCAGTTGGACTTAGGCCGGATCGGCGCGGCCCGGATCGGAGGACACCTGACGATGGACGATTTGATCGTCGTCATGCCGAGCCGCCGATTTCGATTGGCCGTAGACGGCGGACGCTTCGGAATGGGCACCGGACTGGCCGCGAGCGACTCGCTGATCGCCGACGGCACCGAAGCGATCGGCGCGACCCTCAGCCTCGACACCGTAGACCTGGATATGGGGGACGATCTCTGCATCAAAGGACAAAAAATCAAGATACACGCCACCACGGCGACCAAAAATCTGGTGCGGGACACCACGGCGGTACATCCGTCACAGGGGACACTCTCGGCAGCCGGACTGCGCATCGAACTGGGCGACTCGATGACCGTCATCGGCCGGCGGCTCGACTCGCATTGGAGCATCCTGCCGGCCCGGGACAACCCGAAAATTCCGCAGCTGGCATTTCAGGCAGACGCCCGGCGACTCTCGCTCCGCCAACCGACCGGACGTTTCTCCGTCACCCGCAGCAACGTCGCCCTGTCGGCCACCCTCAACCGGCCCGATACCGCCCGACTCCAACGACGCGCCCACCGGCTCGACTCGCTGCAACGGCTCTATCCCGACGTGCCGCGCGACTCGCTGTTCGCCCACGTCCGGAGACTGCGCGGCGGGAAAGCGCGGCCAACCGACGAATTTGCGGACAACGACATCGACCTGCGCGTCTCGTCGGAGCTGGGCGACGCCCTGAGACGATGGCAACTGAACGGAGCGATCCGGGCCCGATCAGGACGGATCGTCACCCCCTACTTCCCGCTGCCCACCACCCTGCGCGACATCGACCTCGCGTTCAATACAGACGAGATTCGCCTGAAACGCACTTTCGTCAAGGCCGGCGAATCGCAGGCCGTGCTGACCGGTAACATTTCAGGATTGAAGCGCGCCATGCTGGGTCGCGGTCGGATTCGAGGCGACCTGGAAGTAACGGCCGACACACTCAACCTGAACGAAATCATCCGTGTAGCGAACGCCGGTTCGGCCTTGGTAGCCCAGGGGGGCGTCGCCGAAACCGAAAGCGACGACCAGCTGGAAGAACGCATCCTCCAGTCGGCCGACACGACCGCAGCCACTGCGCTGCTGGTGATTCCGGGCAACATCGACATGCGCTTCGACCTGACGATCCACCGGGGGATGTACGCCAATCTGCGGTTAGACAGCCTCTCCGGCGAGGTGATCGCCCGCAACCGGGTGTTGCAGCTCTCCGACCTGACCATGCGCAGCAATGCGGGCAACCTGCGGATGACGGGCCTCTACTCGACCCGCACGCCGGAGGATATCCAGGCGGGCTTCGATCTGGAGATGGAGCAGATGCAGGTGGCGCGACTCATCGAACTGATCCCTTCGATTGACACCCTGATGCCGATGCTCCGGTCGTTCTCGGGCGTCGTGGACTGCCAGCTGGCGGCCACGACACGAATCGACAGCGCGATGAACATCCTCCTTCCGACGGTTGATGCCGCATGCCACATCTCGGGCGACAGCCTCGTGCTACTGGACGGCGAGACCTTCACCGAGATCTCGAAGATGCTGATGTTCAAGAACAAGAAACGGAACCTGATCGACCACATCTCGGCCGAGTTTCTGGTGCGGGACTCGCAGATCGAGATTTTTCCGTTCGTCGTCGAAATCGACCGCTACCGGGCTGCCGTCAGCGGAGTGCACAAGATGGACATGACCTTCAACTACCACATTTCGGTACTGAAATCGCCGATTCCGTTCCGGCTCGGCGTGGACATCTTCGGCAACCTCGACGACTTCGACTTTAAGATCACACGGGCGCGATACAAGGACTCGAACCTGCCGACACGGGTAGCGATCATCGAAACGACACGAGTGAACCTGCGGAATTACATCCGCGACGTCTTCATCCGCGGCGCCCGGAGCGCGATCGACAGTTCGCTGCGCATCACGCCGGAAATGGCCGCTCCGACAGAGATATTGCCGCCGGCCGACTCGCTGAATGCGGCGGACTCGGCGGCGCTCAAAATATTCGAACAAAAAGATTGATTTTCTCAGCTTTGATTTTCAGATACTTGCCAAAAATTTCAGCAGAAAACGAAAAAAAAGCTCCCTTGTTTTTGGAGAATCGGAAAAAAGCCGTACATTTGTATCGCAATCAACGCAGGGGAGCTTAGCTCAGTTGGTTCAGAGCGTCTGCCTTACAAGCAGAGGGTCGGGGGTTCGAATCCCTCAGCTCCCACCAAACAGTCGATTCGGTTGAAAAACACGCTTCTAAAGAAGCGTGTTTTTTTATTTGCTTCGCCGCTGACAGCTCTGCTGGCGTGCGGGAAAAGCAAATAAAAAAACAAGACCGGTACGGATTGATTCTCAACCGATCGGATGTTTGGTCGTTATTCACAGAGCCGCTCGGGAAAAACGAGCGGAACGAAGTTAATCCCTCAGCTCCCACAAACATCTGACAGTTGAAAACACGCCTCTTTCGAGGCGTGTTTTTTTTATTCGATCCTCCAAAACAGCTTTCAGACAGCAACACACCGGAAACGCGAAAAATCCGAAACGGGACAATTACCTAAACGAGCTGATTCCCAATGAATATACCGTACTTTATTTTCGGCCAATACGCCATCTAAATTCTACAACAGACCACGAAAAAACAAACGCGGGGAACGATTCCGGGCCAGAATCGTTCCCCGCGCTTCGTTTAACGAAACATCGAGTCCGAAACGCTACTTGATGCGTTTGTAATACTCCGCTCCAGTCTCATTACCACCATAGCTGTATTCCAGCACAAGTTCCTTAGCCGTCAGCGATTTGACCTTCGCTTTTTCCGTATCGCCATACGAATCAGTGATTGTCACGTAACCGGGTTCGATTTTATAGGTGAACGAGATCGTATACTTGTTCACGTCATCAATATGTTCCATCACCCCCGTACCATTCGCATTAATTGTCAGGAGTTGCTGATATTGGACTGCCGCTCCCCATTCATCGTCCCACTCGCTCCCGTCTTCGTCGGCATAATAGGATTTATACACCTCCCAAGTACCGACCAGATTGTCAACGGTAACCTCCTTTTGTTTGTCCTTGTCTTTCTTACAGCCCACAAAAGCTACGAGCGACAAAGCGAGCATCGCATAAACGAGTTTTTTCATAAAACTTTGATTTTTCGGGGCACCCCGACTCCCGGATGCCATTTTTGCAAAAAGAAGAAAGTGTGGAGTCGTTAGTTTATCTGGCAGGAGGCTCTGGTAAGCCCAAGGATCAAATAAACAATACCCCACACCTGTATAAAACGAACGCGCCGAACGCGACATTTCGTCGATATACAAGTGACGAGTGTTTATTGCCCTCCCTGATCCTTTGAAATTTACCAGATTTCCTGCCAAGGATAAAAGCTAAACACTTTCATCGAAATATGTCCGCCGGAACCCGGAGTCCCGACACGGACAAAGATAGAAAATGTTTTGCTGCAAACAACACTCTGCGGGGTATTGCGAGGACAAATTTCGGTCAGAAAGCGATGAAAATCAAGACAGAAATTCAAAAGAGTTTATCGTAGCCTGGGCCGCTACATGCCTTGAAAAGCGAGAAAACTGTCGCTGTCTGAAAAAGACACCGTACCTATCGGACAAAAAACGTCGCTCCCTAAACAAGAAAGCGACGCGAAAATAGAGTGCTGTGGGCCCAGAGGGGCATGATCCCACGACCTTCGGATTATGAGTCCGCTGCTCTAACCAACTGAGCTATGGGCCCTTTCCCGGCCACTCCGAAGAGCGGCATCAGAAAATATCTGTGCAAAAGTATATCATTACCGGCCAATCTCCAAATCCGGAGCCGCAGTCGGCGCTGGTTCTTCCTCCGGGGAGAGGCTGCCGGCAGCCTCTCCCCGACCGCGCAGGTAGTCCGTCAGAATCTTCGCCCGCCCCGCGCCGATCAACTCCGCCAGCTCCTCCTGCGGCGTACGCCCCATCCGTGCCAGCGTCCGGTATTTCTTGAGCAACCGGTCGATAGAGGTTTTGCCCAGCCCCGGCACGTTCTCCAGCTCCGATTTCAGGAAGTTAATCGACCGTTTCTGGCGGTGGAACGTAATCCCGAAGCGGTGCGCCTCGTCGCGGATGTGCATCAGGATGCGCAGTGACTCGCCGGTCTTGTCCAAATAGTGCGGCAGCGGATCGCCCGGGTAGTAGACCTCCTCCATCCGCTTGGCCAGCCCCACGACCGAGACCCGCCCTCGCAGCCCCAGCTTCTCCAAAGCCGCAAAAGCGAACGAAAGCTGCCCTTTCCCCCCGTCGATCACGATCAGGTCGGGCAACGGCTGCCCCTCGGCCTGCAACCGCCCGTACCGCCGCGTGAGCACCTCCTCCATCGAGGCGAAGTCGTTGGCTCCGACCACCGTTTTGATGTTGAAATGGCGATACTCCTTCCGACTGGGCCTCCCGTCGCGGAAGACGACGCACGAGGCCACCGGATTGGTTCCCTGAATGTTGGAGTTGTCGAAACACTCGATATATCGCGGTTCGACCGGCAGCCGGAGATCTTTCTGCATCCGGGCCATAATCCGGTCGGTGTGCCGGTCGGGGTCGGTCTTTTCGATCTGCTTAAACTTCTCGAGCCGGGCGATCTTGCAGTTCTTCTCGGCCAGACGCAACAACTCGAGCTTATCCCCCCGCTGCGGAACCGTGAAATTCACCGTAGGAAAGAGCTCGGCGTCAGGTATCATCGGCACGATAACCTCCCGCGGCAAAGGTATCCCCTCCTCCCGCTCCTCGCCAAAAATCTGGCCCAAGGCGAAGGTCAGCAGCTCGTCCGGCGACTCGTCCAGCCGCCCCCGCATCTCGAAAGTAAAGGAGTGCACGACCGCTCCCCGCACGATGCGCATGTGGTTGCAAAAGGCCGTTCCCTCGTCGTGCAGCACGTAAACCACCTCCAGATTGGTCAGGGTGGCGCTGACGATCACCGATCGGCTCGAATAGTCGGCCAACAAGGCGAGCCTGTCCTTCGCCCGCGCCGCCTGTTCGAAATGCAGCCCCTCGGCGAGCCGCTTCATCTCGGCGGTGAAATAGGCTTCGGCTGGCCGCAGGTCGCCCCGCAGGATATTCTTGGCCGCCGCGATATTCGCCATATACTCCTCCTCGCTCTGTAACCCCACGCAAGGGCCCTTGCAGTTCCCGATGTGGTACTCCAGACACACCGAATAGGTACCCCGGGCAATCGCCTGGGGCGCGAGGTTGAGTTTGCAGGTGCGCAGCGGATAGAGCCCCCGGATGAGCTCCAGCACGGCGCGCTGCATGCTCACCGAGGAGTAAGGCCCGAAATAGAGGGAGCCGTCTTTGATGAATTTACGGGTGGAAAATATCCGCGGGAAGGGTTCGTTTTTGATGACGATCCACGGATAGCTTTTGCTGTCTTTCAGCAGGATGTTGTAGCGGGGCTGGAGCTCTTTGATGAGGTTGTTTTCAAGCAGCAGGGCGTCGGCCTCGCTCCCGACGACGATGTGGCGCAGGTCGGCGATCTGACGCACCATGACCTGCACTTTACGGGTGTGGTCGGCCCGCGAGACGAAGTAGGAACTCACGCGTCGTTTGAGGTTCTTGGCCTTTCCGACGTAAATGATGGTTCCCTCGGCGTTAAGAAACTGGTATACGCCCGGCCCCTCCGGCAATAGGGCGACTTTTTCGCGTACGCGCTGTTCGACGGTCTGTTCGTGTGTCATCTTTCCCCCGTAAACGGAATCCTCCGCAGATTTATTGAACGCCGAAAGAGCACCCCCTCCTCAAACCGAGAGTCGATCAGTGTTCGGCCTTGATTTCGATCAGCACGTCGTCTTTCCCGACCGTCTTGCCCGGCACCACCGTCACTTTGGTGACCGTCCCTTTCATGTGGGTCGAGATGGTGTTCTGCATCTTCATCGCCTCGAGCACGAGCAGCGCCTCGCCGCTCCCCACCGCCTGTCCTTCGGTGACGAAGACGTCGAGAATCTTGCCGGGCATTGGCGCCTTGATGACCTCTTTCTTCGACAGACCGGCCTTGGCGGCCAGCATGCGTTTCCGGCTGAGCGAGAAGGGGGTCTCGACGGAGAACGAGTAGCTGACGCCGTTCAGGATGATATTATAGGTATTGGCGCTCTGCCGCGTCACTTCGTACGGATAGCGCAATCCATTACAAGAGAGCACGTTCACTCCGTCCGCTTCCCGCACGAGGTCGATCCGGATCGGTTTCTTTTGATAGCGGTATTCGTAGTTGTCTTTGACCGAAAATTCGTACTCGGCGTTGGTGTTCGTGTCGAGGGCGATCAGTTTGGTCGTATTGGTCGTTTTCTTCGGTGTCATAGTTGGAATAGCCTAAGAGAAATGGACGGAGAATTACAAGTTCCGGATCCGTCGGTTGAGCACCCACGGGTCGATTCCGGTCTCCGGCCCGACGTCGGGCACGGTTTCGTGGGTGTACTGGTACAAAGCCAGCATGGCTGCCATCAGCTCTTCGTCCGGCTCGCGGTAGACGAGCGATTCGAGTTTCGTTTCGATGAACGAGGTGTCGAAATCTCCGCTCCGGAAGGCTTCGTTGTGGAGCACGGCCTTGCAGAACGGGATGGAGGTCTTCACGCCCTTGATATGGAACCGCTCCAAAGCGGACAAGGCCCGTTCGATGGCCTGCTTGCGATCCTTTCCGTGTACGATGAGTTTGGCGATCATGGAGTCGAACCACGGAGTAATCTCCGACCCCGGCACAATCCCGGTGTCGATCCGGATGTTGTCCCCCTGCGGCAACCGCAGTTGTTTGATCGTCCCCATGGAAGGGGTGAAATCGGCCTGTACGTCCTCGGCATTGATCCGGCACTCGATGGCCCACCCGTCGAGCTTCACGTCGCTCTGCTTGATGGGCAGCTTCTCGCCGGATGCGATCCGCAACTGCAATTCCACCAAGTCCAGCCCCGTAATCGCCTCGGTAATGGGGTGTTCGACCTGGATCCGGGTGTTCATCTCCATGAAGTAGAAGTTTTTATTCTTGTCGAGCAAAAACTCTACGGTTCCCAAGCTCTCATACCCCGCCCCTTTGGCGAGCTTCACCGCCACGCGGGCCATCTTGCTCCGCAATGCGGCATCGATCCCCGACGACGGCGCCTCTTCGAGGAGTTTCTGGTGCTTGCGCTGCACGGAGCACTCCCGTTCGCCGAGGTGCACGACGTTCCCGTGGGCATCCGCCACCACCTGAAATTCGATATGTTTCGGATTTTCGAGGTATTTCTCGATAAAGACGGACGGATCGCCGAACGCGCTCTGCGCCTCGGACGAAGCGGCGTGGAACATGCGTTCCATCTCGCTCTGTTTGTGAACGATCCGCATCCCGCGCCCGCCGCCGCCCGATGCGGCTTTGATAATCACCGGATAGCCGATCTTCTTGGCGATCTTCACCCCCTCCTTGACATCCTTGACGCTCCCTTCGCTCCCCTGAAGCATCGGCACGCCGTTTTTCGCGGCAATCTCCTTGGCGATGATCTTGTCGCCCATGTCCTTGATGAGCTTGGCGGGCGGCCCGACGAACTTCACGCCGGCATCGGTACATTTCTGTGCGAACTCTGCATTTTCCGACAGGTACCCGTACCCGGGGTGCAAAGCCTGAATTTTATTGTCCACGGCGAGTTTCACGAGGTTGTCTATATCGAGAAACTCGGGGGTGGTGCCGTCGGTCTCGGGAAAGTCGAGCACCTGGTCGGCAAAGTCCAAATAAACGGCGTTGGGCTCTTTGACGGTGCGAATCACGTAGGTCTTGATCCCCATCCGTTTGGCTGTCCGGCAAATCCGAATGGCGATCTCGCCTCGATTGGCTATCAGTAACGATTTTATCATAAAACTCTTCTTTATCGTTCGTTTCTGTACTTATCCGGGAGGGTACTGTTCTCTTTGTGAACAAAGAGAACCAGAAAAACTTTAGACGGATGCTGACGCATCCTCCCGCTGCCGGCGCCCCTGTTCTCGTACTCTTCTTTGGGCCGGGAGCAAACGGCGCGCATAGGGTTTAACTCTTATTTAAGCGCGCCGTTGCCCCGACCCAAAAGCAGTCACGAAACATGAGGACTGCGGAGCGTAAGGAGTAGCGTAGCTAACTAAAAATTTTTGGTGCCGCTTTTTAAAAAAGCGGCAGTTCCATGCGGGTAGACACAGGAAACGAACGGTTATTAAAGCGGTGTATTGCCATGTTTCCGTCTCGGCAGGCTGACCGATTTTTTCTCCAGCGTTTTCAGCGCATTGATAATCTTGGAACGCGTCGCCCGCGGGTCGATCACCTCGTCGATAAAACCCTTTTCGTCCGCCACATACGGATTGGCTATTTCGTCGCGATACTTCGCCGACAGCTCCTTCTTGAGCGCCACCGGGTCTTCGGCCTCCGCCAGCTCCTTGCGGTAGAGGATCGCCGTAGCTCCCTCCGGCCCCATCACGGCAATTTCGGCCGTCGGCCACGCATAGCAGAAGTCGCCGCCGACCCCCTTGCTGTTCATCACGATATAGGCCCCGCCGTAAGCCTTCCGCAGGATGACCGTAATCCGCGGTACCGTCGCCCGCGTGTAGGAGTAGAGCAACTTCGCTCCGTGTCGGATAATCCCGGCGTGTTCCTGATCCGTCCCCGGCAGAAAACCCGGCACGTCTTCGAACGTAATAATCGGGATATTGAAGCTGTCGCAGAAGTTGATGAACCGCGCCCCTTTCACCGAAGCGTCGATATCGAGCGTCCCGGCCATCACCTGCGGCTGGTTGGCCACCACCCCGACGACATAGCCGCCGATCCGCGCCAACCCCGTCACGATATTCCGCGCATGTCCCGCCCCCACTTCGAAGAAACGACCGTGGTCGGTAATCATCCGAATCACCTCCAACACGTCGTACGGTTTATCCGGGTCGTCCGGCACGATGTCCAGCAAAGCCTCTTCAGCCCGATCCGCCGGATCGTCGGTGCCGATAAACGGCGGATTTTCGATATTATTGGCCGGCAGGAACGAGAGCAACATCTTGATCCCTTTAATGGTATTCTCGTCGTCGCTGAAGACGAAATCGGCAACCCCTGTCTTGGTCGAATGCACGGAAGCGCCCCCCAACTCCTCTGCGGTCACCTCTTCGTTCAACACCTGCCGCACGACGTCCGGCCCGGTGACGAACATATAACTGGTCGACTCGGTCATGAAAATGAAGTCGGTCAAAGCAGGCGAATAAACAGCGCCCCCCGCAGCCGGCCCCATAATGGCCGAAATCTGCGGTATCACGCCCGAGGCCAGCACGTTCTGCCGGAAGATATTGGCATAGCCGTTCAGGCTGGTGATCCCTTCCTGGATCCGAGCCCCGCCGGAGTCGATCAAGGCAATCAGCGGCGATCCGGTCTTGAGGGCCATGCTCTGCACTTTAACGATCTTGGCGGCATGCACCGATCCGAGCGACCCGCCCAACACATTGAAATCCTGCGAGAAAGCATACACCGACTTGCCGCCAACTGTGCCGTACCCGGCAATCACGCCGTCTCCCAAAGCGGTCGTAGACTTACCGAAACCTCCGCCGGCGGCAGGGGTGGCATATGCGTCCACTTCTTCGAAGGTGCCTTCGTCGAACAGCAACTCGATCCGCTCACGGGCGGTCAGTTTCCCGCGGTTGTGCTGCTTTTCGTAATATTTGGTGTCGTATTGTTTCTCAAGGGCGGCCTGACGGGCCAAAAATTTTTCGTATGCTTTTCCCATAATCTGTCTCGTTTTAACCTTTGATTATTCCGTATCTACCCGCATGGAACCGTACCTTTTCTGAAGAAAAGGTACCCAAAAGACTTTTACAGAGGTCGTCCCGGTGGGACGACCACGTGTTCTTTCCGCCTTGTTTCATTGGGCTGTGATTTTCAGGCGCGGCGCGCGTGGGGGGCTCGCCTATTATTAGCGCGCCCGCCGAAAATCCAGCCCAACCTACCGGGCAGACACGGCCAGAGCATCCCGCAGGGATGCGCTCTAAAGTTTTTTTGGTTCTTTTTGTTCACAAAAAGAACAGTTCACTCCCGGGCAAGGACCGAATAATTCATTGCCTTCACACGCGACAAAATTAACCAAATTTTTCCGGAATGGTTCATATAAAAACATCAACCCAGTTCGCCCCCCAGCGAACCCCACGTCAAAGAGAGAGAAGAAACCGAACCGTATCGACCCCATCCGCATAGTCCGTCCACCCCGGATGCTGCGTTTCACCCAAACGCACCCTGCGCGGAAACGCCTCCGGAACCGCTCCCGCCGCACACTGCAACGCGCTTTCGTGCCGTTCCAGCCACTCCGCCACCTCCGCCTCCGAACGATACTCCGACCAAAAGACCTCCCCCACCTTCGGCACCGTCGGCCCGGCCTCCATCTCCAGATAGCGCAGCAGAAAAAAGCCGCCGTCGACCACCCGTTCGCCCCGCATCGCCGCCATCGCACGCGCATAGCGATAGCAAGCCTCGTATTTCGGATGCACTTCCCGGTCGCAAGCAGCCAAACGGGCCACCAATCGCGTCCTGTCATACCCCTGCGGCACGAACAGACGCACCACGCTCCGACACCCCAGCCCCCAATAAAGAAACATATCTTCGCTCAACCCCTCCACCTCCCAGTCGCTCTCCGCGCCGTTCAGCACCGCCACACTCTGCCGTGCACCGCGCAGCAGCACCGGCAGCCCGGCGAATTGTCGGGCAAATCGATCGCGCGTCGCATCGCTCCCGGTGGCGATCACCCCGTCCCATCCGGTCGCCCCGGCCGGCAGAGCGTCGAGGAGTTCGACCTCACAACCGTTCTGTCGCAACGCGCGGACGACATATTCCATCAACGCCCGATCTTTGGACGAAGGTTTGACCCACACCCGACACCCCACCGCTACGGCAGCGGCCAGATCGGCAAACCCGACCAGCGGTAGATTTCCGGCCATCACGATCCCCACCGATCTCCCCGTCGGTTCGGCCAAAGAATACCGATCGAGCCAAGCCCGAAGCTGTTCGGGACACAACAAATCGTTCCTCAAAGCCCTCACAGCCGCCTCGATCTGGCGCGGAGTGAACCACTCGTTTTCCCGTCCGGCCTCATCGACCGCCCGCCTCCACTCCTCGCCTTCGAATCGGGAGGCCAGCTCAATCAAGGGGGCGATATGCTTATTTTCCATCTTTTTCTTTTCCAACATCACGAAAAACAACGAGCCTCCGGAACGCATTTGTTCCGGAGGCTCCATGCGAATTACGCTTTCTCTGCGTCACCCAGCTCCGTCACCTGCACGACGTCAATACCGGCACGCCGCAACAACTCCACTCCATCGGCGGAGTGATAGTCGTCACAAAACACCACCCGCCGAATCCCCGCCTGGATAATCAGTTTAGCACACTCGATGCACGGCGAAGCGGTCACATATAAGGTCGATCCCTCCGAACTGTTGTTCGACTTGGCGACTTTGGTAATGGCATTGGCCTCGGCATGCAGGACGTAAGGTTTGGTCAGCCCCGTGGCGTCGTCTTCGCACACGTTTTCGAACCCTTGCGGGGTGCCGTTATAGCCGTCGGAGATGATCATCTTGTCGCGCACGATCAATGCCCCGACCTGTCGCCGAACACAATAGGAGTTCTCGGCCCATATCCGGGCCATGCGGATATACCGGCTGTCGAGCAGCCGCTGTTTCTGTTCCTTATATCCCATAGATAAAGAACGTGCTGTGCGTTTTTCGTAATCTTTTATTCGAGTCTGAGGTCGATTCGGGTCAGAATAGCCGGACGGGCTGTTCAATCCGACAGCAAACAGACTGTTCCGCCCCGGGCTACCGCGGTAGCGGCGAGGGTGCGTTGCGCAACGTAGGCAGCAACGGATACAGCAGGTCGTCTACGGTCAGCGGTATCGACGGGGTATACTTGCATTTCTACGAAGCGAGTCTCGATCCCAGCCATACGGCGAACCGGGCACGCGGTATTCAGTTGCGTTGCCTCTCGGAATAAACGCACCCACAGGGTGTTTTAATGGTAGCCTCTACCCGAAAGTATGCGGCCGGAGCCCAAGAGGACAGCAACTCTCGACGCGCAAGCGGCGGGTTGCGGACCTCCCGAGGGAGAGGCGGCCGGCCCGCGCGGTTCTTCGAACCGCAGGAGCACGGCCCATTCGTCTCTTATTTAAGCTGTTCGCCGCCAGCGGAGGCGCAACGAGCCCCGACGAGTGCAGCCCGCCGCGTGGGG
>NZ_CAJTUJ010000018.1 GCF_910579375.1 uncultured Rikenella sp. | reverse complement strand
GCAATCTGCACCCCTGCTACTTTCCCCTGCAAGGCATTCGCCGGGCTCAAAGTATTGGTACGTGCCAATTCGTCGCCTTTGACGGTAGAGGTGGCATAACCCAGCGAGCGGTTTTGCTTACGTCCCCCCAAGGCAGTCACCGTCACCGCCTCTGTCTGCAAAGCATCGGGCTGCAAGGTAACATTGATGGTCGATTTCCCTGCTACAGGAATCTCCTGTTTACGCATCCCGGCATAGCTAAAAACCAGCGTGGAATTAGCTACCGATGCGTTGTTGATGGTGTAAGAACCATCGGCCGAGGTCAAAGCACCGATGGTCGTACCTTTGATCTGTACGACTACACCTGCGAGTGGTTGCCCGTCTTCCGAAGACTTGACCACGCCGCTCACCCGGCTCTGCGCGAAGGCTGTACCGCCTACCAGCAGACCCAGGATCAACAATGTTAACAGTCTAATTTTCTTCATATAAAAACATTTAGTTGAAAAGGGTTAATATTGTTTACGACTTGAGTTTCCGTCAGGTTCCACTCCTAACTATCGACAAATATAGACTCTTCTACCGAGATAAAAAAACTTTTTCTCGCGAATTTCACTTTTCGCCCACTCCCTCCGGAAGACGAACCGGACGACCGTTTTGTTTTGAAATAAATTCCAAAACTTAATCCTTTCGGATTCAACCGTATCAACTCCGTTCGATCGGTCATCGGCCACAAACCGAACGAAAAGCCGTGTTTTTTCTAAAAAAAATCGTCAAACCCGCTCCACCAGCTCGCGGAGATAACGCCAGACTTTCGCCACGGCAGTCACCTCGACCCGTTCGGTCGGAGAGTGGACTCCCCGCAAAGTCGGCCCGGTCGAAATCATATCCAGCTGCGGATAGCGCGTCAGAAAAAGACCGCACTCCAGACCGGCATGGATTGCCCTGATTTTCGGATCGTTACCAAACAACTCGCGATAGATTTCCGCCGCACGCCGCACCAACGGCGAGTCGGGATTGGGCGTCCATCCCGGATAACCGTCCGTATGCCGCACCTCGGCTCCCGCCAAAGCGAAGACCGCCGCCACCCGATCCGCAATGTCGCGTTTGGCGCTCTCCACCGAGCTGCGCTGCGAGGTCGTTATCACCACTACCCCCTCTTCGGGCATCTTGACCGACGCCAGATTGGTCGAAGTCTCGACCAGACCGGGCATCGAACGACTCATCGCCATCACTCCGTGCGGCAGGGCATATAACAAATCCAGCAACCGCCGCTGCACCTCCATCGGCAATAGGTGCGTCGGGTGCTCCGTAGCCGGTTGGAAGGTGAATTTCATCGAGGTTTCGGTCTGTTTGAACTCCGCAGCGATCTCTTCGGCCAGCCGCCGGAACAGTTTTTCAGCCTCAGCCGTGCGCCCGACAGGAATCGCTGCCACCGCCTCTGCTTCGCGCGGAATCGCGTTCCGCAAATTCCCTCCGTCGAAACGGGCAACCCGCAGTCCCCACTCACGATCCAGATTCCACAACAACCTGTTCAATAGCTTATTAGAGTTCGCAAACCCCTTTTCGATGTCGTCGCCGGAGTGGCCGCCGTGCAGCCCGGAGACACCTATATAATAATAGGTATAATCGTCTTTCGCTCCGCGCGCCTCGGGGGTATAACGCAGGGTGGCAATGGTATCGATCCCGCCGGCGCAACCGATAAAGAGTTCGCCTTCGTCTTCCGAGTCGAGATTGATCATCCGAGTGCCGGTCAGCATCCCGTCGCCGAGGTTCATCGCACCGGTCAGCCCCTGCTCTTCATCGACGGTAAAGAGAGCTTCAATCCGGGGACAGGAGAGGTCTTTGTCGATCAAAACGGCCATCTGCAAGGCCATCCCGATCCCGCAGTCGGCCCCGAGGGTAGTCCCTTTAGCTTTCACCCACTCGCCGTCCACATAGGCGTCGATCGGATCGTTCTCGAAGTCGATCCGGACGTCGGCATCTTTCTCGCACACCATGTCCATGTGGCTTTGCAAAATCAAGGCGGGCTCGTCTTCACGACCGGACGAGGCGGGGCGAATCAATACGATATTCCCTTTTTCGTCCCGCTTGCTCTCCAAACGGTGCTGGCGGGCAAAGTCTTCAACGAATGCCTGTATCCGGCTCTCTTTCTTGGAGGGCCGGGGCACGCGGGTGATCTCTGCGAATATTTCCCAAACAATCTGCGGCTGCAATGATCCTATTTCCATCTTTTTCGTATTTTTAAACATTCTTTATATCGTGTCTACCCGCATGGAACTGCCGCTTTTTGGAAAAAGCGGCACCAAAAACTTTTATGACAGCTACGCTACGCCCCAGGCTCCGCAGTCCTCAGTCTTCGTGACTGCTTTTGGGTCGGGGCAACGGCGCGCATGGGGTTGAGCTCGCATTAGCGCGCCGTTCGCTCCCGGCCCAAAGAAAGTCCGAGAGTTGGGCTGCCGGCAGCTTTAGGATGCGTAAGCATCCTCCAAAAGTCTTTTGGGTACCTTTTCTTCAGAAAAGGTACGGTTCGAGGCGGGACAAAGAGCGATAAACAAACAGTTAAAAGTACGAAATAAAGATGAAAAAGATGCGCATTGGAAACGGCTTCGACGTGCACGCCTTGCAAGAGGGACTGCCCATGTGGTTAGGCGGCATCCGTATTGAACATAATAAAGGGTTCGTAGCCCACTCAGACGGCGATGTGCTGATCCACGCCCTGTGCGACGCCCTGCTCGGCGCCCTCGCCTTGGGAGATATCGGACTGCATTTCCCCGATAATTCACAAGCATTCAAAGGGATAGACAGCAAGATTCTGTTACAGAAATGCGTCGGGCTGGTGCATGAGAAAGGATTCGAAATAGGGAATGTCGACTGCACCATACTGGCACAGGCGCCGAAACTGCGGCCGCATATCGACCGGATGCGGGAGACGCTGGCTCCGATTTTGGGAATCGCCGTCGAAGGAGTATCTGTCAAGGCGACGACCACCGAGCGGCTTGGGTTCACCGGCCGGGAGGAGGGAGTGGCAGTCTATGCCACGGCACTGCTCTACCGAAAATAGAACCAATCACCCAACAAAAAAGGAGCGGGGCATCTTGAATTTCAAGATGCCCCGCTCCATAAAGGTATAAAGGCAAAGCCTATTTAACCGTATTCATGTGCTGAATGAGTTCAACCACCTTATTGGAGTAACCCCATTCGTTGTCGTACCACGAAACGACCTTCACGAAACGCGGCGTCAGCTGAATCCCGGCCTTTGCGTCGAAGATCGAAGTCCGTGCATCGCCCAGGAAGTCGCTCGAAACGACAGCGTCTTCGGTATATCCGAGGATACCTTTGAGTTCGCCTTCCGAAGCCTCTTTCATGGCTTTGCAGATTTCGTCGTAGGTCACATCCTTGGCCAGGTTACAAGTCAGGTCGACTACCGACACATCCAGAGTCGGTACGCGCAGCGACATCCCGGTCAGTTTCCCGTTGAGCGCCGGAATCACCTTACCTACCGCCTTGGCAGCACCGGTCGAAGAGGGGATAATGTTGCCCGCAGCAGCCCGGCCACCACGCCAGTCTTTCATCGACGGCCCGTCTACGGTCTTCTGGGTAGCGGTGGTCGAGTGCACGGTGGTCATCAACCCGTCTACCATACCGAATTTGTCGTTCAGCACCTTAGCGATCGGCGCCAGACAGTTGGTCGTACAAGAAGCGTTCGACACGATGGTCTGCCCTTTGTATTCCTTGTTGTTCACCCCCATCACGAACATCGGGGTGTCGTCTTTCGACGGAGCCGACATCACAACCCGCTTAGCCCCCGCCTGAATGTGTTTTTCAGCGAGTTCCTTGGTCAGGAACAGCCCGGTAGATTCAACGACGTATTCAGCCCCCACTTCGTTCCATTTCAGGTTTGCCGGGTCTTTTTCAGCGGTCACGCGAATGGCGTTGCCGTTCACGACCAGTTTCCCGTCTTTCACATCGATGGTACCTTTGAACTGACCGTGCATGGTGTCGTATTTGAGCATATACGCCATGTATTCCACCGGCACGAGGTCGTTGATCCCAACGATTTCGATGTCGTTTTTGGTCATTGCGGCCCGGAACACCAAGCGGCCGATACGGCCGAAACCGTTGATACCTACTTTGATTTTAGACATAGTTGTGTGTGTTTATTGTGTTTGTTCAGAAATCCGGTCTCATCGCCGGGAAGAGACTCCCCGAATCCGAGTGCAATTTTAATCATTTTTTCAAATCTGCGCAATTTTTGGGGCCCGTTTCTTCATCCGCGGGGCTAAAAACCGCCCTTTTCCGCTATAACCGCTCGTCCACCAGATAGTGGTTCCGCTCCGGCGCCGAGCGGTTGACCATCTCGCCGAGGAAGCCGGCCAGGAAGGTCTGCACTCCCAGCCCCACTGCCAAAAGGGCGATATAGAAGAGCGGCTGGTCGGTCACCGGCCGCAGGGGCAGCCCGTGATGCTGCAGCCAGAGTTTCTCGGCGATCAGCCAGACGGTGATCACCAGCCCGACCAGAAACATCACGGTCCCGAGTCCTCCGAAAATGTACATCGGCCGCCGCCCGAAACGGGTCATGAAGAGCACTGTCAGCAGGTCGATATAGCCCTTGATCATCCGCTCCCAGCCGAATTTCGAGACGCCGAACTGCCGCGCCCGGTGCTGTACGACCTTCTCGCCGATACGCCGGAACCCGGCCTGTTTGGCCAGTATCGGGATAAAGCGGTGCATCTCGCCGTACACCTCGATCGATTTGACCACCTTTTTCTTATAGGCCTTGAGTCCGCAGTTGAAGTCGTGCAGCCGGATTCCGCTGGCGCGCCGCGCCGTCCAGTTGAAAAACTTCGACGGCCAGGTCTTCCCGATCGGGTCGTACCGTTTGCGTTTCCAGCCCGACACCAGGTCGTACCCCTCCGCGGTCACCATCCGGTAGAGTTCCGAAATCTCGTCGGGCGAGTCCTGCAAGTCTGCGTCCATCGTAATCACCACATCGCCCTGCGCCGCGTCGAATCCGCAGTACAGGGCGGGCGACTTCCCGTAATTCCGCCGGAAGCGGATCCCCCGCACCTCCGGATATCGCTCCCTGAGTTGCGTAATGACCGTCCACGACCCGTCCGTCGAGCCGTCGTCCACGAAAATCGCTTCGTAGGAGAAGCCGTTCTCCGTCATCACCCGCGCCACCCACTCCATCAGCGGCACGAGCGACTCTTCTTCGTTATATACCGGAATGACCAGCGAAATATCCATAACCCTCACTATTGCTTATTGATTAACCCGATACCGCACCACCGCCGACGTAAACAGCGCCACGAAACCGCCCTGCAATACCATAGCGAGAATCCCGCTGACAACCATAAACGGCAGACTGTGCATCAATTCCATGAGTTCGCGCCCCTCCTGCACTGTGAGCATGCCGGCCTGGAGATAGACCGCCAGCGCCTGTTCGAACGTCCGCCCGAAATAGACCGGATCGACCACCTCCAGCAGGAGAAAGATACCCGTACCGTAAATAATCCCGCTCAGCAGACAGATCCACAACGAGAAACCGAACGCCTTCCCGTACGTAAATCGCGCTCCCCGCAACGCCGCCCCGCGACGTCCGTAGATCACCAGCACGGCAACCAGCACCGCCAGCGGAGCGACCGCCAGCAACAGACCGACCCACCCCGCCTGAGCCCGCACTCCCCGCAAAAGGTACTCCAGCCCCATGAGCGCAAACAGAGCCAGCCCCAATACCAAGCCGCCCGTCATCCATTCGGCCCGATATTTCGATTTCCAGTTCGGATCGGGCATCGGCCGATCCATCGCCTCCGTCGAACGTTCCTGTTCTTCCATGAAAATCCGATTTTTAAAATTCCAGTTCCCGCAATCCCTTCCGCACCACTTCGACTTCGCCGTCCTGCGTGCAGTCCACCACGGTCGAGGCATGCACGTCGCCCATCCCGCCGTCGACCACAGCCTCCACTGCCGCATAGCGTTCGTGAATCAGCTCCGGATCGGTGATGTATTCGATCTCCTCGCCCACATCATCCGTCCGCACCGAAGCAGTCACCAGGGGCATCCCCAACTCCCGCACGATGGCCTGCGCGATCGAGTTGTCCGGAATCCGCACGCCGACCGTCCGCCGACCGACCATCACCCGCTCCGAAATGCGCGACGAGGCGGGCAGGATAAAGGTAAACGGTCCCGGCAGATTGTATTTCAGGAGTTTGAAGACCCGGTTGTCCACCTTGGCATACTCGGCCACCTCGCCGATTTCGGAGCAGACAATGGACATCTCGGTCGAATTTTTCCCGCCGCGGATCGTCCGCAGCCGGTCGATGGCCTTCGGCTGATCCAGCGCGCACCCCAAGGCATAGACGGTGTCGGTCGGATAGACGATCACCCCGCCGTTCCGCAACAGCTCGACCACCTGCCGCACGGTACGTTCGTTGGGGTTTTCGGGATAGAGTTTGATAATCATAGGGTACAAAGTTATCACATTTTGCCGACGGGGGAGCCGACTGCCACTAAAAAAGCCCTGCGCGCCCCGACTGGGACATGCAAGGCCTCTTTCCTCTAATGGCGCGGCGCGAAATGCGTAGCCGCCATTCACTGTCCGGCGGCAGGTCGAACCGCACGAACCGTTTGTTCGAAACGTGTAGCGGCCACCTCCGTACCACTCGCCGGTTTATACATATCGACGATCCGAAGCGAATCGTCCAATAACAGCAAAATCGGGGTATTGACATATTTCAACTCCCGACGGAGCAAGTCTCCCCGATCGGTATAAATATAATCATAATAGCCATAGCGTTGCTGCGCCTCGGAGACATTGGCATCGATAGCCACCGTGACATACGGCACCCCCTTGTTGCGCAGCCGCTCCACTGAGGCAAATCCGGCATCCAGACAACTGCCGCAGTCCATGCCGTGGTAAATCAGCAACACACAATTATCCGACGGGACATCGTCCGGGGCCATTATCCTGGCCAAAGAAGAGATTCGCTTCCCCACCAGAAAGTCACGGATCATCGCCTCGTATTGCAGGTACGCCGTATCCTGAACGTACGGCTCATCGACCGTCGACCGGGAAGGGCCGCCGCAGGCCCATAAAAAGCCTGCGCTCAGCAAAAGTATAAGGTTTCGGCACATGGACGGTCAATGTTTCGGGAGCGGATACCGCTTGATCGACGACGACTTCGGCACAAATCCGTAGATATAGTCGTCGGTTACACAAATTTTCAACACCCAATCCGGAAAATCATACTGCCGCACCCATTCTGCACCCCCGTGCGACAAATCGAACTCCAACAATGCCGAATGATCCAATTTGTCATTCACATAGACCGAAGCGAGAATATACAAAGCATCTTGATGCAGGTAAGAGTCTAAAAATATCAGATAAAAGCTATCGGGCGACGACGCTATCGTCCGATCATTGGCCATTTTCCGATACATAGCCTGCACCACAGGCACCGAAGAAATATCCACCGATTGTTCCAATTCCCGAGTTCCCGCATGATATATTTCAATCACTGGAATAGACATGGGAACTACCACCAACCGATCACCCCAAAGATGGACACCCCGTTCATTTTGTCGTTTTGTTTTATTCGGATGCCCAAAATCCGCAGTCCGACCGAACCAATTCAACTGCCCTGATTTACGATCGTAATCTATCAGAGCTTTCCCCGCAACTCCTTCCGGATAAGTATAAAAGAGATTGCCGGCATTCGTAGCGAACCGGTAATTGAGCGGTATCTTCCCATCCGGATTTTCAGAGCCGCAGAACTGCCCGTCAGTAGTAAAACGCAGAATCCGCATTTTGGTCACATCTCCGACAAAAATAGTATCCTTCGAGATCACAAAATGCTCGATATAACCAAAATCCTGAGGCCCATGCCCCTGCATGCCGATCGTCTTCAACAGATTCAGGTTCGAATCCAGCCGAAATATCTGACAGCGTTTCCGGTCAGACATGTAAATATCTCCATCGTATTCACCGACACAAGGGATACTGCTGAAAAACGACGAATCGGACAATCGATTCATCACTTTATCCGACATCAGATCGACAACTTCCCGCTTTTCCAAATTAGCGCACGAAACCGACAAAAAAATCCACACCCATAATAGGTAGAATTTACTTTTCATGTTCCAACAAATTAAAATCTGTTAGATATTAGATCAACAGGGGAAATCATTTAATTTTAGTAACAACCAGCACCCACTACTCCATCGCAAATCACCGTTTTATACCCCCCAGAAGATGTGGTCGACTCACAAGATGTTTGACCATTACATTTTATGGTTCCACCTGATTTGCAAGATGCCATCGCAACACAACCATCCGGATTAACCGGATCCACATCCAGTTCCGGACCAATGAGCACCGCCATCGCTTCGATATTAGCCAATGTCAAGTCCGACATCGCTTGTTTCGGCTGCGCCATTCGATAATTCAAATACGCGCCACCCGCCAACAAACCGCCCAACACACCCAAGGCAATCTTTTTAGCTGTTTTTTCATCTTTGTTTTTATTTAAAGGGTTAATAATTTTCATCCGGCACTAATTACCGCCAGATGACATACAAATATAACATATAATTTATCGTTCCGTCAAAATTTCTCGCAAAAATCATCCGCCCCCGCAAAACAAAAAAAAGTGGGTAAGCTACTTGCATCGCACCGCTACAACCGCCTACCCTTGCTGCCTTCCGGCCCTGGGGGATTCAGCAGGAGCTGGTCGTACAAGACTTACCCACGGCGCAAAAGTAAACCTTTTTCCCGATTTACCCAACCCGCTCCGACGATTTTCGTTTTTTCCCTATCTTTGAACCATCACACAAGCGTTACATCTTCAATCCCATGACCACCTCCTACCCTTATCAGCACCCGAGACCCGCCCGCCAAAGCCGAAAACTGGTGGCGATCCTCCTCGTGCTGGTCGCCATCCTTCTCGTCCTCGTCGGCATCTTCGGATGGAAACAGTATGACTACCGGTTCGGCAGCGCCATTGCGCGGAGCGGCGCCGTGAACGTGCCTACCGGCACCTCGTTCGGCGAGCTGAGCCGGATGCTCGTCGACAGCGGCTATGTGCGGAACGGCAGGAAATGGATCGCATACGCCCGGGCTTTCGACCGCGACACCGTTCGTCCCGGCCACTATGCCTTGCAGAAAGGAGAGACTTATCGGGCGGCCTTGTCGGCTTTCAGCTTCGGTCGCCAGACGCCGGTTCGGCTGACCTTCAACAACATCCGGACGATGGATCGACTGGCGGGCGTCGTAGCGAAATATATCGAAGCGGATTCGGCGACCATCCTGCAAACGCTGAGCGACCCGGCGGTCATTGCCGAGACCGGTTTGACCCGGGCGACCTTTCCGTCGCTCTTCATTCCAAATACCTACGAAGTCTACTGGACGATGACCCCGCGCGAGTTCGTAGCCCGGATGCAAAAGGAGCACGACCGGTTCTGGAACGACGAACGGCGGGGGCGGGCCGCAGAGCTGGGATACACGCCGGAGCAGATCGCCACCATCGCCTCGATCGTCGCCGAGGAGACCAACTTCCGGGGCGAGATGACCCAGGTGGCGGGCGTCTACATCAACCGGCTGCGGAAAGGCATCCTGCTCCAGGCCGATCCGACCGTGAAATTCGCCGTGGGCGATCCGACCATCCGGCGCGTGCTGCATAAACATCTGGCCTTCGACTCGCCGTACAACACCTACAAATATGCCGGCCTGCCGCCCGGGCCGATCTGCGTGCCGTCGATCGCGGCGTTAGACGCGACACTGGCCTATGCCGACCGGGAGAACCGGCACGACTATTACTATTTCTGCGCCAAGTCGGACTTCTCGGGACGGCACGCCTTTGCCCGGACACTGCCCGAGCACAGCCGCAACGCTGCGGCCTATGCCGCGGAACTCAACCGTCGCGGCATCCGGTAACACGGAGCCGTTCATCGCAGAAAACCGAAACGAGATGCTGAGAAAAATCCTCTATACCCTGCTCTCGGCCCTGTTGCTCGCCCTGCCCTGGTGGGGGTGCGGCGGGTGGAGCCTTTTTTTCGCCTTCGTACCCTTGCTCGTGCTGGGCGACGAGCGTCCCCGGCTCTACTGGCTCTGGGTAGCGGCGGCGTTTACCCTGTGGAACGTCTCGACCACGTGGTGGGTCGGCATCGCCACCCCGGTGGCCACGTTCGGCATCCCGCTCGGGAGCTTGTTTTTCACCCTGCTCCCTTTCCTGCTCTTCCACTGGCTGCGATTCCGGGTACCCCAACCGGTCGGATGGGCGCTGTTCGTCACACTCTGGATCGCGTTCGAGACCCTTTTTCTGAACAACGAAATCTCGTTCCCGTGGCTGACGCTCGGCTACGGGTTCGCCGACACGCCGCAGGTCGTGCAGTGGTATGAACTGACCGGCGCACTGGGCGGCTCGCTGTGGGTGCTGGTGGGGAATATCCTCTTCTACCGGTTTTGGAAGAACCGGCGCACCGGACGATGGCGGACGGCACTGCCGGCGATTTTGTGGGTAGTCTTACCGGTCGGGGCCTCGCTGATTCGCTACGCCACTTACGAAGAGGGCGGAGAGGCGGTACGGGTGGCGGTGGTGCAGCCGAACATCGACCCGTACAACGAGAAATTCGGCGGTCTGACCTCGACGCAGCAGCGCGACATTATCCTCGGCTTAGCGGAAGGGGCGCCGCGCGACGTGGAGTTCATCCTGACGCCGGAGACCGCTTTCGACGGCGATTTCTGGCTGAACGACCTGGACGACAACGCCGAAATCGACACCTTGCGACGGTTCATGCGGCGTTTCCCGCAAGCGACGCTGGTGGCGGGGGCGACCACGCTGTTGCGTTATGAGGAGGGGATGCCGCACCGGCGATGGACGCGCACCGACCCGCTGTGGGGCATCTCTTACGACGTCTATAACAGCGCATTGGGAATTTCGGCGGCCGATTCGAACGTACAGGTCTATCACAAATCGAAGCTGGTGGTGGGAGCGGAGTTGTTTCCCTATCCGAAGGTGTTCGGGAGGCTGAAGTTTCTGAACATCGACCTGGGGGGGATTTCGGGTTCGCTGGGGATGCAGGAGCACCGGACGCTCATCGTCAATCCCGAAGGGGAGCGTGCGGGAGTGGCGATCTGCTACGAGTCGGTCTACGGGGAATTTTTCACGGAATACGTCCGCCGCGGGGCGCAGGTGATGTTCGTCATCACGAACGACGGCTGGTGGGGCGACACGCCAGGCTACCGGCACCACTTCAGCTATGCGCGGCTGCGGGCGGTGGAGACGCGCCGGGCGATCGCGCGGTGTGCAAACACGGGCATTTCGGGCTTCATCTCTCAGCGGGGGGAGGTGCTCGACCGCAGCCACTGGGACGAACGGGACTTGCTGACGGGCGACATCCGGTCGAACGACTCGCTGACGCCGTATGTCCGCGGGGGGGACTACGTAGCGCGCTTGTCGCTGCTGGTACTGGGGTTGTGCGTGCTCTACTCGGTGGCGTGGCGCTTCCGAAAACGCTCGCTCCTTGATGAATAACTGTTCGTTGGCTGTGTCTACCCGCATGGAACCGTACCTTTTCTGAAGAGCCGAGCGGCGAGGAGGAAAACGAGCGGAGCGAAGTTAAAAAGAACAGTACCCTCCCGATAAGCACAAGCAAAACAAATAAGATTATGCAATAAGCTATGGTTCGAAGACTGATAGAGCGACCGATCGCCGTGACCATGTGCGCCATCGCCGTGGTCGTGCTCGGGATCGTGGCCTCGCGGCTGCTTCCCATCTCCCTGATGCCCGAAGTGGACATTCCGCAGATCACCGTCCGGATCCACGCCCCGAACACCCCCGCCCGAGAGCTTCAGGCCTCCGTCATCGCCCCGCTGCGGTCGCAGCTCATGCAGGCAGGCCACCTGCGCGAGATCACCGCCGAAGCCAAAGACGGCGCCGGTCTGATCTTTCTGCAATTCGACTACGGCTCCGACATCGACTACCTCTTCATCGACGTCAACGAGCGCATCGACCGCGCCATGGGATCACTGCCCAAAGAGGTCGAGCGACCCACCGTCGTGAAAGCCAGCGCCACCGACATCCCCGCCTTCTATCTGAACCTCACCCTCTCCGACGAACGACCCGCCGACGGAGCAGCTGCCAACAGCCGCGCCCGCGAGAACCGGCTGATCGAACTCAGCAACTTCGCCGCCACCGTGATCGCCAAACGGCTCGAACAGCTTTCGCAAGTCGCCTTCGTCGACATGAGCGGCCGCCTGTACCCCGAACTCGTCGTGATCCCCGACGCCGCCCGGCTCGAAGCCTTGGGCATCGAACCCTCGCAGCTCGAAGCCGCCATCCAGGCCAACCACATCAACATGGGCAACCTGACCGTCCGGGACGGCCAGTACCAGTATAACATCCGGTTCAACTCCACCCTCTCCGGCCGGCGCGACATCGAACGAATCCCCCTCAACATCGAAGGCCGGATATTCCGCCTCGGCGAACTCGCCACCGTGGTCGAACGGCCGCAACAACGCCAGGGCATCGTCCTCTCCGACGGCCGCGAAGCCGTCACCATGGCCGTCATCAAGCAGTCCGACGCCCGGATGGGCGACCTCAAAGCCGAAATCAACCGCCTCGTCGACCATTTCGAACACGACTACCCCGACATCGACTTTACCCTCACACGCGACCAGACCCAACTGCTCGACTACTCCATCGGCAACCTCGAGAGCAACCTGATCGTGGGTGCCGTGCTGGCCTGCCTCGTGATCTTCCTCTTCATGCAGGACTTCCGCGCCCCGCTCCTCATCACGCTGACCATTCCGCTGTCGCTGCTCGTGTCGCTGCTCTTCTTCTTCATCCTCGGCATCTCGATCAACATCATCTCGCTCTCGGGACTGATGCTCGGCCTCGGGATGATGGTCGACAACTCGATCATCGTCATCGACAACATCTCGCAACGGTGGGACCGCGGCGAACGGATGAAAGAGGCCGTCGTCGTCGGGACGGGCGAAGTCTTCTCGGCCCTGCTCAGCTCGGTGCTGACCACCTGTTCGATCTTCGTGCCGCTGATTTTCCTGAGCGGCATCGCCGGCGCCATGTTCTACGACCAGGCGATGGCCGTGACCATCGGCCTCGTCTCCTCGCTGATCGTCGCCATGACCATCATCCCCGTCTACTACCACCTGCTCTATCGCGGGAAAGAGCAGCGCGGCCGAAACCGCATCCTGCAACGAATCGGCGTGCGGGACATGGCCGGAGCATACGAACGGAGCCTCAAGTGGGTCTTCCGACACCAGCGGCTCGTATGGTTCTCCGTCGCCGGATTCACCCTGGCCGGCATCTGGTTCTATCGGGAACTCGACAAGAGCACCATGCCGGCGATGGACAAAGAGGATATTATTTTGCATGTGGACTGGAACCAACCGATTACCGCCGCCGAAAACCGCCGCCGGACAGACCGGCTGGTCGGCGAACTGGGAGCAGGGGCCGAGCATGCCACCGTGCTGGCCGGCCGGCAACAGTTCGTCCTCTCGCATACCCGCGAGACGGGAAACAATGAGGCGTTAGTCTATGTGCGGGTGAACGATCCGGACTCCTTAGGGGCAGTCGTCGCGCGGGCACAACGGTACGTGCAGCGGGAGTTCCCCGAAGCCGCCTTTCAGACCGAAGAGGCGGGGAACATCTTCGAGATGATCTTTTCCGAGACCGGCGCGACCCTGACGGCGCGGCTGCGTCCCACGGCAGGGAGCGCCGAGCCGGACAAACTCAATCCGCTGCTGGCGGCCCTTCGGGACAGTCTGCCGGGGGTGCGGATCGAGCCCGTCGTCTGGCAGGAGCACCTCACCCTCTACGCCGATCCCGACCGGATGTCGCTCTACCGGGTGGGGTACGACGAACTTTACTATGCCCTGAAAAGCGCCTTCAACGAGAACCGGATTATGGAGATTCGGCAGGGACAATACTCCCTGCCCGTCTCGTTAGGGGCCGCGGAACGAACCGTGCGGGAGGTGCTGGCCACCCACACCGTACTGTCGGGCGACCGGGTCGAGATCCCCGTATCGCTCCTCCTGACCGAGAGCCCCGACCGCGACTTGCGGAGCATCGTCTCGGGCGCCGAGGGAGAGTACTACCCGCTGCACCTCGACGTGGCCGACGAACAGGTGCCGGAGACGATGAACGTCGTCCGGCGAGCGGTGGAACGCGACGGCAACTTCGAAGTCGGCTTCTCGGGCGGCTGGTTCGACAGCCGCGACACCCTGCAACAGCTCGTGACCGTGCTCGTCGTCTCGCTGTTGCTGCTCTACTTCATCCTCGCCTCGCAGTTCGAATCGCTGGTACAGCCCTTCATCATCATGTCCGAAATCGTCGTAGACATCTCGGGCGCGCTGTTCGTGCTGTGGCTGTGCGGATCGAGCCTCAACCTGATGTCGCTGATCGGCCTCGTGGTGATGAGCGGGATCGTCATCAACGACTCGATCCTGAAAGTCGACACCTTCAACCGGCTGCGGCGCGAAGGCCACGGTCTGCTGCGCGCCGTGCTGACCGGCGGCGACCGGCGGCTCAAACCGATCGTCATGACCTCCCTCACGACCATTTTGGCCATCCTGCCCTTCCTCTTCTCGGGCGGGATGGGGAACGACCTCCAGCGGCCGCTGTCGCTCGCCATCATCGGCGGGATGGTCTTCGGAACCATCGTCAGCGTCTACTTCATTCCGATCTTCTATTACCTCATCTACCGCCGGAGCGATAAACGGCGCCCCTCTTCCCGGTCATGAGCACGCCGACACGACGCATATCCCCCTTCACCGTGATTCTGGTGATGGCGACCCTGATGGTGATCGGGATCGCCATGATCCCGCTGCTCCATGTCCAATATGCGCCCGGCGTGAGCCAAAAAGGGATCACCGTCTGGTTCAACTGGCCGGGCGCCTCGGCGCGGGTGGTGGAACAGGAGGTCACCTCGAAGATCGAAGGCACCCTCGCCTCCATTTCCGGCATCCGCGAGATGTACTCCGCCTCCTACAAAGACGGCGGCAGCATCTCCCTCAGTTTCAAAAAAGAGGCCCGGATGGACGCCGTCCGGTTCGACATCTCGTCGCGGCTGCGCCAGCTTTACCCCTCGCTGCCCGACGGCGTCTCCTACCCCCAGCTCTCGACCGGGATGGATGGCGAGAGCGCCTCGCCGGTGCTCACCTACACGATCAACGCCGACCTGCCCACCTGGCAAATCGAGCAATACGCCGAAAAGAACATCGCCGAGCCCCTCTCGCGGGTCGAAGGGGTACGACAGGTCTCGGTGACCGGCGCCACGCCGTTCGAGTGGGTCGTGACCTTCGACCCGAACCGTTGCGCCACACTCGGCCTGACCGGACAGGATATCCGGAACGCCTTCCAACGGCTGGCCCGCAACGACCAGCTGGGGATCGGCACGCTCGAAACGGACGACCGGACAGGCGAACCGCGACAGATCCGCATCGGTCTTCGGCCGCGCCCCGTGCCGCCCGAAGCGTGGGAACGGATCGAAGTGGGCAACTGCGGCGGCCGGATCGTTCGTCTGGGCGAAGTCGCCACCGTCGAACACCGCCAGAAGCTGCCCGACAACTATTACCGGATCAACGGACTGAACAACATCAACCTGACGATCTACGCCGAGAAGCACGTCAACACCCTCGTCGTGACCGACGCTCTGAAAGCGAAAGTGGAGGAGATACGCGCCTCTCTGCCGCCGGGCTACGCCATCCTGCTGGCCGACGATACCTCGGTCTACATCCGGGGCGAGCTGAACAAAATCTACTGGCGGACGGGGCTGTCGGTACTGATCCTGCTGCTCTTCGTCTTCCTCACCAGCCGGAGCTGGAGGTATCTGTGGATGATCGTCCTGACGCTGGCATGCAACGTGCTGGTGGCCTTTATCTTCTACAACCTCTTCGGGCTGGAGATCCATCTCTACTCGCTGGCGGGGATCACCGTCTCGCTCGGGATGATCATCGACACCTCGATCATCATGATCGACCACTACGGCCGGTTCCGCAACCGGCGGGTATTTTTGGCGATTATGGGCGCCCTGCTCACCACCATCGGCGCGCTGAGCATCGTGCTCTTCCTGCCCGAGAGCCAGCGCGAGAATCTGGTCGACTTCTGCGCCGTCATCGTCATCAACCTCGTCGTCTCGATGGCGATTTCGGTCTTCTTCATCCCCGCCCTGCTCGACAAGAGCCCGATCTACGGACGACAGCGTTCGAAACGGGCACGCCGTTTCCGCACCCGCGGAAAACGGTGGACAGCTCGGACGACAGCCCGCTACGCCCGTTTCCTGCGACACGGCCGGCGGTGGCAATGGGCCTATATCACAGTGGCTATTTTAGGATTCGGCCTGCCCGTACAGCTGCTGCCCGCCAAGATCGAGCACAAGAACGATCCGGCCTGGGATTCGACCCTCTGGGTACGGGCCTACAACGCCACGATCGGCAGCAACTTCTATCAGCAGAAAGCCAAGGAGTGGTTCGAAGGGGCCTTGGGCGGTTCGATGCGGCTCTTCGCCAAGAAGGTCTACAACTCGAACTTCTATAACGATCCGGAACGGACGCGGCTGATTATCGGCGCCCGGCTGCCCGAGGGGTGCACCGTGCACCAGCTGAACGAGACGATGCGCGACATGGAGAATTTCCTGAGCGGATTCGACGAGATCGACATGTTCCGCACCTCGATCACGGGGTACGACAACGGGCAGATCACCGTGACCTTCCGACCCGAAGCCGACCGGCAGGGCTTCGCCTTCCGGCTGAAAGACCTCGCCACCTCGAAAGCCATCAGCCTCGGCGGCGCCGACTGGAGCATCTACGGCGTGGGACAGGGATTCAACAACAGCCTCAGTTCGGGATGGAAATCGAACCGGATCACGCTGCGGGGCTACAACTACGAACAACTCTACCGCTATGCGCAGGAACTGGTGGACTCGATTTCGGTCAACCCGCGAGTGTCCGACCCGGAGATCATGGGGCGGGTCACCTTCGGCGGGAAAGACAACCGGACGGAGTTCTACCTCGACCTGAATTTCGACCGTTTCGCCTTGTACGGCGTGACCCCGTCGGCCTACTACCGGACGCTGAGCGAACAGGTCTACCGCCAGGGATTGCCGTCGTTCTACCACGACGGACGGATGGAACAGGCGGTGCTGGTCTCCTCCGAGGCGGAGCGTTTCGACGCGTGGCACATGCGGAACGACATCCTGACGGTCGGCGACCGGAATGTCAAGCTCTCGGAGCTCGGCGAGCTGGCCAAACGACGCTCGGGGAACAACATCTACAAACACAACCAGCAGTATTCGTTGATCGTGGCGTTTGACTTCGTGGGCTCTTACGAGCTGGCGAACCGCTTCACCGACCGACAGGCGGAGCGGCTGCGGGCCGAGCTGCCGGTGGGCTACAGCGTGGCGAACGACCGGGGCGGAGGCTGGTGGAGCGATGGCGGCGGCACACCGTACTGGCTGCTGGGCCTGATCATCGTCATCATCTACTTCATCTGCTCGGTGCTCTTCGAATCGCTTCGCCAGCCGCTGGTAATTATCGCGATGATTCCGATCTCGTTCATCGGCGTTTTTCTAACCTTCTACCTCTTCGAACTGCGGTTCGACCAGGGCGGCTTCGCTTCGTTCGTCCTGCTGAGCGGGCTGGTGGTCAATGCCGGCATCTACCTCATCAACGACTACAACCTCTTCCTGCGGAGCGGCGTGCGAGCGGGTTTGCCGACCTACCTGCGGGCTTACAACCGGAAGATCGTGCCGATCCTGCTGACCGTGCTTTCCACGGTACTGGGGCTGGTTCCGTTCGTGGTGGTGAGCCGCGAACCCTTCTGGTTCTCGTTCGCCGCGGGAGCGATGGGGGGTATGCTCTTTTCGCTGATCGCGATCCTACTCTTCCTGCCGCTCTTCCTGCCGATGAAAGAGCCAAACAGACCACAACATATCGACAGTACCAAAACCATACGTCATGAATAAATTGGGTAATTGTTTTTTTCTGTTTCTTTTAACCGGATCTTTCCTTTCCGCACAGGCCCAGGATCCGGCGGACAGCACCTTCCTGACTCGGGAGCAGCGGGACGAGGAGTTGGCGTTTATCGTTCGCCAGATCGACTCCGTATATATCTACGGTCACCGCGGAGCCAGCGACGAAGAGTGGGAGAAATGGGTGGAGGCGCTACGCGAGAAACTGCAAGCCGCCAGGACGCAGAACGAATATCTGTATGCCTTGCGGTATACGGGGACGTTGATCCAGGACGGTCATTTCACCTTTCCCGACATGTCGTATTATAACCGTCATCGAGTCTTTCAGCCGACCGACACGTTGTTTCCGATCAGCATCAAGAACTGGAAAGACGGGACGACGTTCGTTCAGAGAGATCCTACGGGACACCTGCCGGAGGATGCCCGGATTCTTCGTGTGAACGGCCGGTCGGCGCAAGAGATGGCCTGTGTCATGCGCTCCATACCCGCTTGGGAGAAGGACGGCGAGGGCTTTTCTATCATCGAAACGGGAGAATCTGCCTATTGGTATAGCCTGATGAACTTTCTGTTCATGGAAGGAGAACCGGCGCCCTATCGGGTGGAGTACGTTTTGCCGGGGAGCGAACGGGTCGATACGGTTACGTTGGCCGGCATGACCCGCGGAGAACTTCGGAAAATAGCTAAAAAGAAGAGACAAAGATCCAGGGACGACAATGTGTGGAGTCTCTTTTTCGGCGACAAGACGATCTCCCGACAGCGGATCGGCGCGCACAGCGCGGTGGTGAGTATCGATTATTTCGTGGGTCAGAGTCCGGTGTCCATGCTGCTCGGCCTGGGCAAGAAAGACCGGCGTTATTCCCGAAAGCTGCGGCGGGCCATGGCATGGGTCGACCGGAACCGAATCGACACGCTGGTGCTCGACATCAGCGAGAACGGGGGCGGGATGATCGACAACGTCTACAAGACGCTGAACTACCTGACGACCCGGTCGGTGGATGCGAACAAGGCCTATCGGGTGACGGACGCGAACCGCGAAAAGATCAAGACCGTGATTTGGAACACGCAGTACGACCTGTTCGGCCTGACACCCGAACAACAGGAACAGATGGCGGCGTATGTGGACAGCATTCCGGACGGGAACTTTTTCACGACTGACATGGTGTACGATCTTCGTTTCCGGCCGGACTCGGTTCTGAAACACCGGTATCGGGGGCAGGCGGTCTACCTGCTGACCGGTTCGGGGACTTACTCGGCGGCGCAGCTCTTTGCCCAGCATTTCAAGGAGCAGGAGATCGGCCTAACGGCGGGCGAGCCTTGTGGAGGCTATGCGAGCATCAGCGGCGGAAATGCACAATGGGCCAAGCTGCCGTATACGAATTTTTCGTTCACGATTCCCTATTCGAGTTTACGAAATGATGTTCATGCACCACGGTTCGAGTTCGAACCGGTGGATATTCCGTTGCAACCCGAGCCGATCTCCTGCGAGGAGTGGCTGGCCGGGAAGCAAGAAGAAGACATTCTCCCGCGTTTTCTCCGCTGGTTGCAGGAGCAACACCTTTCGAAATGATCGGGTTGAAAAGCCACAAGCAATCTCCCTTTCACCACAATGAAAAGCTGGTTTTCCGACTTTTACGCAAAAACGACA
This sequence comes from uncultured Rikenella sp., assembly GCF_910579375.1. Taxonomy (GTDB): domain Bacteria; phylum Bacteroidota; class Bacteroidia; order Bacteroidales; family Rikenellaceae; genus Rikenella. Next base: position 9,459 of record NZ_CAJTUJ010000018.1, on the reverse strand, counting down.
CAATCGGGAGGAAAACCTGACAGATTTACTCCTTCAGCGGCAGCATCGCCACCACCAGATTACTCCGTTCCGTCACGCCGGCAGCAACCGCCCGTAACGCCGGATCCGTGATCTGTTCTTTTCGATCCAGTAAATCCAGCGGATCGAGTTCGCCGACCAGCCGGTTCCGGCGGAGGCTCCGTGGCGTAAAGCGCACCCCGTCCACGAACAGCCCCTGTCGCCCGTCATCTCCCTTCGGGATGTAGCACGCCCCGTCGCTCTTGTCATACACCAGCAGCATCCGGTCTCCCATCAGCCCGTTTTGGAGCGAAAGAAACAGATATCGCTCCCCCTCCAACAGATCCACCAGCCGGTAATAATCCGGCCACTCGTTCATCGCCTCGAACGTCATCTTTTCCGCCGGGAATCGATACCGCCCCATATCCAATCGACAGACCGGTTGCACCGAATCACCGTTCAGACGACATATCGTATCGCTGAACTCCTCTTTGAACAACAGTTCGTCCCCGTTGTCGCCGAGTGCCTGAAATCCGACCTCTATCGCCGCTTTCCCCTTGTCCTGCGTCCGAATCTCGCCCCGGGGCGTCAGGTCGTCCGCCGAGTAGCGGCTGAAGAGCACCCGACCATTCCGGCGATCGCCGCAATCCCTAAAAAAAGCTACCTCATGACCTAATCTATGAATCATATCCGCCTGATAGTGCATATATTTGAGAAACGATTTAACAACATTCAAATTATTTCCGAATGAACGCAGTTCGATACTGGGCCTCGCCCGCGGCGGGAATGCTGTGCCAAATCCTGATTTTCGGGCTCTATGCGGCCGGCGACGCCCTGTGGGGAGAGCATGCGGAGACAGATCCGGGGCCGATCGGCGACGGAATCCTGCTGTTCATTTACGGTGTGATTTCGATTCCCGTCACGCTCTATGCCTACGGTTACCTGATTCTCCTGAGGCGACATCCCGGCAAGTACCGTCTCCTGACCTGGATCGCAGCCTGCCCGGTAGCCGTATGCAGCATCTTTGTCTGGTACGAACTCTTCGGATGCCACGCCTCCTCGTGGAGCGCGGGAGTCCGATCGTTCATCGGCTATTTCATCTGGGCGAGCGGTTTGTTCGTGCCGGTTTTTTGGGCGGGATACCGATATGCGGAACGTAATAAGAAACGATAATTTTTATGAAAATACTGATCGGATGGTTCGGATTGTTGCTGGGAGCGGGATTGAACGTACTGCCCCTCCGGGCGCAGCAGCATCGGACGGAGCGGCAAAACCCGATAACCCGCTCCCTGCACGAAGGCCTCGCCGCCGTTTCGCCGGACGGGAAACAGTGGGGATATGCCGACTCCACCGGACGGATCGTCATTCGCCCCCGGTGGAGCCTGGTTTCCGACTTTTACGAAGGAATGGCACGGGTGGTCGTGGCCGACAGCCTGAATATGATGCTCGTACAAGAGATTCCTCATAATATCCAGGTCGCCACGCCCGGAAAGACCGGATTGATCGACCGGAAGGGGAACTATATCGTTCCGCTGGACTATAGCTATATTGACATCAACCGCGGTGAACCCTACCTACGGTTCAACCGCGGTGTGTATAACCCTGCCGGTGCCGAAAGCTCGGACTTCCGACAAGTCTATCCGGGATGCAAGTGGGGATTGATGGATTTACGCGGGAATATCGTCCTGCCGGATACGGAATACGACTATATCTGGCCCTTGCGGACAAACGGCCGGTATTATTACGGCGTCGAAAAAAACGGCCGATACGGCGTGCTGGAGGCCGGGACGTGGCAATGGGTCGTTCCGTGGGGCGACTATGCCTCGGACGAAGCGTTGTACGACCGTCTGAAACAACCCTGAGCAAGCAACTCCGACATCCTTACCGGGCGATCCGAACCGTCCGGGCCCGCCCCGCCCGGACAACGACCGGACGTTTCCAGTCCACGAAGGCATTTTCGCCGAGCGGCCGGGCCGCCTGCGCCTCGTCTTCGGCCAGCAGCGTGACCGTCGCATCGTACGCCGTCGGGTTGAACAGGGTGAGGGTAATCCCTTTCTCCGTTTTTTCGACTTTCCGAAGCACTACATGGTCGAATACGTAGGCCCGTCCGGTGTCCGTCCGCAGATAGATCCCCGGCACCTCGATCGCCATCAGCGCCCCATTGGTCTCGTTCCAGCCCGTCCGTCCCCCGTCGCCGCGCGAACCCCGGCTGTCGGCGTCGCAGTAGGTCAATCGCTCCGTAATCCGGCCATTGGGCTGCACCCCTTCGGCATGGGCATGGATGATGTCCCGCAGCAACGCCGCATAGAGCGTGTCACCCGTCTCGCGGTAGAGTTTGAAGAGCGCGTCGCCCGACTGGGTGCAGAAACCCGGCGCCCCGTGTTTGTTCTGGGTGCTGGCCCAGACAGCTCCCGTGAGGTCGGCTCCGAGCCGGGCCAGCGGCGTGTCGTCCGGCAACCGGTAACGGAACGACACCGTCCAGGTGGCGCACAGGTTCGCCACGTCGGCACACCACGCGCGGTAAGCCGTATCGCCCGTGGCTTCATACAACGTCATCAGCGAAGTCATCAACGCCGCAGCCGTCTCGGAGTCGGCATTCTGGAGAATATCTCCGCAGCCGCCCGAGGTGAACCCGCGCAGAGCGAAGTCCCGGTAATAAAAGTCCGCCGCCTGCCGGGCGACGTCGAGGTATTCCGGATTATCATAGTACCCCGCCGTGAGCGCGAGCCCGCCGACCGCCATCGCCCCGCCGGTGGTGTTGTAAACCGCCACGCCTCCCGTCGCAAGGTCAAGATAATTGCCCCACGTCCCCTCCTCTTTCCACGTCCGGACGAAAGCGTCGGCCAGCCCGCGCACACGGGCCTCCCACTCCGGCCGGATCGCGTCGCCACGCCCCTGTTTCCGGAGCAGGTCGAACTGTTTGACCATCCAATAGAGCAGATCGGCGTTCCTGCGGGTCAGGGCGATCCCCGGGTGGAGCTTCGCCGCGTCACGATAGAGCGGCTTCCCGTCCGGGCCGAGCACATCGCAGTAGTAACCGCTCTCGCCGCAGCCCTTCAAGAGCCCGAAATCGAACGTATGGACCACGCGCCGCAAGCGGAGCGTATCGCCCGCGGCGAGCATCGGATAGGTATTCATCAGGCCGCCGATCCAGCCGTACGACATCCAGTCCGCATTCTCCGGACAGTAGTATTCGCCCGCCGCGCCCACATGGTAACGGCTCTCGATGTTTCGTTCCATACGCCGTCGCACCTCGCTCATCGGCATCAGGTTGCGCGGCATCGCGGTCGGCATGTGACGTTTCCGCTCGCGCATAAAACAGGCCAGCAAATCCGGTACCCCGCCGGCCTCGAAATCGAGCCGGGTGACTCGGATCGTGATCTCGTCGCCTTTCTGCACGGATAGGCCGCGGTCGGGACTCGGACTGAAACCGATGAATTCGGGCTTCCGTTCCCGCACGCCCGGCGCGCTGATGACGAAGGTGGCGATGCTCCGATCGGGTGACTCCTCGACCATCAGGCCGTGGTCTTTCACCTCGCCGTCCCGTTCGATCCCCTGATCGGTCAGCAGGATGGTTCCCTGCCGGTTCGCCCGGTCGAGCCAGGCGATGGCCGGGGTCGAAGCGTTGCAGACGAGCAGCTCCAGCCGCGACGTCGCACCGAACTCCGGCGAGAGCTGCGGAATCGGATTCGAAGTCAGTGCCAGATCGCGCCGGCCATAGTCGGTGGCGTCGAGACCGGTGGCGTAAGAGCGGTTCACGATCCGCTGGCGGTTGCCGCCGTAGACGGCTGCCGGAATCATCACATAATTGTCGTTGCTCCACCCGTAGCGATCGAAAGCGACCGCCACCCCGGCATCTGCCATATCGCGCAGAGCGCGAAAGGTGAAGGTGCAGGAGGAGTCGTCGGAACAGGCAACGGCCACCTCCCAATTTCCGTCAGCCGGGTCGATTTCTTCGGCCCGGACGAGCACCGGCCCGTCGTAGCGGCAGTCGAGCAGCCGGACGCTTTTGGCCGGGTCGGGCGAGGCGGGCAGCCAGCTGCCCCGGGCTTGTGCGGGGCGGCTGGCGAAGGCGAGCAGGCAGAGGGCTGATGCGCCGTATAACAGGTGTCTGGTCATGTCGGAGGTGTTTTATTCTTCAAGCAGATACCACGCGCTACCGCCAGCCTCAATGCTGACCGGGAGAAGCAGTTCCTGTTTGCCGTCCAGCTTACGCACCGCCTTCGAGCCGTCGGATCCGGTCACACTCACCTTTTTCTCCAACCCGGTGTAGTAAAGCGGCAGGCGGAGCGTTTTTTCGATTTTCCGGTCGGCGGGATTGAAGACGACCACCATCCCCCGGTGATCGATAAAGGGATTGACGTGCATCATACAATCGAGATCGCGTCCGGTGGGTCGGCTGACATGGATGATTTCAGAGGTAAGGATATCGCGATAGCGGCGGAACCACGCTAACTGGCGCTCGACCATCGCTTTCGTCTCCGGCGTATCGTAGAGCCGGTTGCCACGGATGGTGAGGTGGCAGCCGCTGGCCAGGTACTGGAACAGCTGGGCTTCGTAGCGGTCGAGATTGTCGCACAACGGCTCGAGCCCCACCCGCGGGTCGTTGGTGTAGAAGCCGACGAGCTGGAGCGTCATCCAGCCCATGGTGGGCAATTTGTGCCACGTTCCGTCGTAGATATACTGCCGCCCGAGCAGCAACTGCTGCTGGGGGGTGAGGTTGGCGCTGGCCTCGCGATAGCCCATCCCGGTGACCGTCTGTCCGTTCAGGAAGTACCAATCGGGTATAGGGATGTACATGCCCCGCCGTTGCAGTTCATGCAACACTCCGACCTGCGCCGCCCACTGCCGCCACTGCGAGTCTTCAAGCCCCTCGTGGTGGGGATGAACCGTGGATGCGCAAGGGTCGCCGTGGTACGGGCCGTCCATGTTGTAGGTTTTGAAGCCCGTGCGGTCGAAAAACTCCCACATTTTCGGGAAATAGGTATCCTGCCACCCGCTGGCCACACAGACACTCTGTCCGAAGAGGCTGCCGGGCCTGCCGGTCTCGGGATGCACACAGTCGACCGAGTCGCCCCGCCCGCGCGAAGCGATCTGGAGTTCGTACCCGCCCATCACGATCCCTCTGTCAGCCGCATAGGCCGCGATATCCTGCCAATGAGCAACATAGGCGGAATCGAGATTGTCGTGGCTGACCCCGGGCCAGGCCTGGATGTCGAGTTGTTCGATTCCGAGCTCGGCCATCTGGTCGATCAGTTTTTTCAACTGCGTTTCGTCGTGCGAGGTGGTACCCGCCGCGATAAGCGATTCGGTCACCTGCGGAGCGAGCCGGCGGTACATGCGCCGGTGGGCGAGCGACTGGCGTTCGCGGTCGTCGCTGTCGTGCAGCAGCTCGAAGGTGACGAAAGAGCGGAACGGTTTCCCCGCCTCGACCTTGACACACGGCCCCATGGGCAACTTGCTGAGCAGCAGATTGTGGTGCGGGAAACCGAGAAATTTGTCTTCGGCCTGATTGTGGCTGGCCCAGGTGTGGTAGTCGGGATCGGGCACCCACCGGGTGGTCGAACGTCCGACATGATAGACTTTGGGATCGCCGGCATAGTGCATCAGCGCACTCCCCTGCAGGTCGGCGTTGGCCAACGCGAAGGAGTAATCGCTCTCGACGTGCATCCGGGAGACCCGATCCTGATTCACCGCCAATACTTCGCACTCCATATCCCGCAGCAGAAACTCCCGAGCGCCGTCGTTCACCACCTCGATCCACTTGGCCACGACCGGCAGCCCGTCGTAGATTTCGTAATGGACACGCACCTCGACCCCCTCGACCTGCGGCACATCCCCGGGCGCCGCGAACGTCAGAGTCAGCCGCAGCCCTTTCGGCGGCCAGTCGGCCGCCGGAGCGTGGAATTTCCGACTCCATGGATAGCGTTCGACCGGCACGCCCGTTTCGATCTTTTCCAGCACGAAAGCCCCCGGAGCCGCCGTCATCTGCGGAAGCCACTCTTCGAGCAGGTAAGACATTTCGGGCTGACCGACCAGCCCGCCAACGTCGTACCACGCCGTATCGATCCGAATGCGGGCCTCAGGCTTCACCGCACGGAGGTATTCGGCGTCCTCGCTCTTGTTCTTGTAGCTGATGCAGGCGATGTTGTCGCCCAAATAGAAGGTGCGCGAAACCAATCCGTTGTCGAGCCGGAACCGGACATCCTGCCGATCTTCGGACAGCTGCACATACAGGCGGCTCGCCTGCCGGACGGGGCGGATCAGCCAGTCATCCTGGCGCCGCTCGTCGGACAGAGCGCGTACAATCTCCTTGCCGTACCCCGGAGCCTCCAGCCCGGCGACCAAAGCCGCCCGAGCTTCGGCACTCCCGGCCGTCCGAGCCTCGCTCCGCATCGCATGCAACGACAGATCGGTCTCCGGAGAGAACGCCCCGTCCGCAAATGTGCCGTACCGGATTTCGTAAATGCTGCCACGGAACGCACGACCGCCCTCCGCATCGACCGCCACCGAAAGGATCGACGCCACAGCCCCGTCGAAGAGAAACTCGCCCGACTTCCGACCGTCCATCCAGACTGCGCCCCGCCCTCGTTCGACGACCGCCGCCAGATGTACCCACCGGTCGGCAACCGCCTCACCGATTTCGGCCTCCTCTTCCTCGCCTGCTCCGCAGAGGAGCACCCATTTGTCGCCCCGCTGCCCGAGCATCATGCTTTCAGCCTCGTTCCCCAGCGCCACGACGGTTTGCACAGCCTCACGGCCCGTGTCGGCCGCTTTGACCCACACCTCCAACAGCCGATTGTCTCCCCACCGACCACTCTCCTCCCGCGCACGGTACCCGTCGCGTTTCCCGTCAAAGAGAATCGAACCTTCGCCCTTCATCTTTCGATCTCCGGGCGCGTCGGCATAAAACACCGGCTGGCCCACGACGAGCAGCTCTCCGCCGCCCGTCGAGGATCGCACCACCCGCGGAGCAGCGGCATAGGTCACATTACCCGCCTTACCGAAGTTGTAATGCAGCACAGGCGTGACAGCCGCCCGGGCCCAGCCGCACACCCCCAGAGCAAGCAGGAACAAAAAGAATCTTCTTATCATTTGAAGTATGGGTTTAATTTGTATAAGCACCACGAAGCGATAAAGATTGTTACGCAACGGAATCCACAATTCATCGGTCAGCCATTGGGGACGTTCCCCACAAGCCCCCCTCACCGGCTCGTCGAAAGCAGCACACCTGTCTTTCAAAGAATAAGGGGTATCTAAAATTCCGGTTCGACAAGAGGCAGTTTGCAGCCGATCCGGTCGAACGGAATCGGCATGAAACCGAGAATCATCCGATAAATCGCCGCATCCGGGACGAAACCTTTCATCGGGTCGGTCGGATCGACCCAGCCCGGATTCTCGATCGTGACCCAGTTGTTGCTCCAATCCGCCCAGCCCGGAGAACCATTCAGCATCTTGTTGACCCGATAGAACAGATTGCCCGCAAACACATTGCCGCGCGACACCCGGGGCGTTCCCTCCCAATAGCGGGCCAACTCCGGATAAGCCGTCGCATACGGCGGTTCGGTATGCCGCACCGCCCGCAGCCGCTGATCTACCACCCCGTCCGGATCGAGCATCCCGCGTCCCCAGGTCTCCATTCGGTTATCGATGTGAACCGCCTGCGGCAGGTCGACGAAGAGGTTATTGCGATAGATATTGTCGTGCCCGCCGCCGATAAGTACGGGAATGGTCCCCGAGCAGAAGTAGACGCAGCCGAAGACCTCCATGCCGCACGCCCCGTCGTCGTGATAGGTGGCCGAGACGCGGTGGGCCGACGAAAAATCATGGAAATAGCAGTACCGCACCCGGTTGCCCCGCTCCGACGGGTCGCGGCCGTAGTACAAAGCCCCCTGATCGTCCACCTCGCGGCAGACGTCGTAGATGTCGCAATATTCGATCAGGTGGTCGTTGCCGTGCAGCAGAACGGCCATGCTCGGCGCATCGAAAATCTCGCAGTTCGAGACGCGGTTCCCCACGCCGTCGATCCAGACACCCGGCCGATAGGACTTCTCGATCCGGTTGAAATCGTGGATGCGACAGTTTTCCACATAGTTATAGGCCGGCGTCAAAGTCGCGCGGTCGCCTCCGCCCAGATCGACCCCTCCCGAACCGACCCGGTAGATATGGCTATTGCTCACCCCGTTATGCCTCCCCGCGCGGCGATTGATCAGCACATCGTCATAGATGATCCCTCCCAGCGCGCCGACCTGCCTCGGTTTGTCCCCCCGTCCGATACAGACGCCGACATGCCCCAAATTGCGGATCACACAGCTGTCCACCCGCACGGAGTCCGACGCCTCGATGTAGACCCCCATCCCGCGCGCATATTCGAGCGTCATGCCGCGCAGCACGACATTCCGACACCCCTCGACAGCGAACATCGGCGCATCGAGCGTCGAGACCCGGACATCGCCTCCGGTTTTCGCCTCGTTCGGCGGCAGGAAATAGATCTTCCGGGCCGCCGAGTCGAGCACATATTCGCCCGGCCGGTCGATCTCTTCGAGCAGATTCAGGGCAAGCCACCTCCGCCACGGCGCGCCGGTCATAAAGCCGTACCGCGTAGACCGGGCAGCCGTAACGGTACGCGCGGCCGTGTCGATCCGCAGCACGGGAACCATATCGTCGGCATACCCGTGAGCGAAATAGCCGCCGATCCACATCCCGTCGGTCGATTTCCACTGCGCCGGCCGCTCCTCGGCATACTCGAAGACCGGATTTCCGATACCGTATTTCCCCTCGCGCGGGATATCGCCGGTGCAATGCACCTTCCCGATCGGCGCCATGCTGTCATTGGGCCATCGCGCGATCGAGAGCGGCCGGCCATCGATGAAGAGTTCGCTCCAGCCCGGAAGCGACGGGTGCCCGAAACCTTTCGGGATAATCCCCGTCAGCGGAATCCCGAGGGCCCCCGCATCGATCTGGCGCACCCGGTCGCGCACCTCGGGCCGCAGCCGCTCCCGCACCGCCGGATCCGTCACTTTCCGTATCTGTTTCGAATCGACCCGGCGCGACCCGGTGAAAGAGACCGCCTCCTGCCGGTAAGGAGCGATCGTCACGTTGTTCAACCCGGCGATCTCGACCGTCTCCCGCAACACATACGTCCCCCGACGCAGCAGAATGTCAGTCGTATCGTGCGGAAACCGCGCCGCCTCGGCCAGCGCCCGTTCCACCGTGCGGAAAGGGCGGGAGAGCGAACCCGCCGCCCGGTCGCTGCCGGACGGCGCTACGAAGAACGTTTTCCGGGCCGTCGCCGCAGCGACCGAAAGAAAGGAGAGAAGCACGAGAAAGAGCGCTTTGCGTGTCTGTTTCATCTTCTTCATATTCATAATTTTACTTTCGATGATCCGTTTCGATCGGATTTCCGGCATGGTCGAACAGCAGCCGGTCGCCGGTCAGCACCAGCTCTCCCGCCAGCGGCTC
>NZ_CAJTUJ010000017.1 GCF_910579375.1 uncultured Rikenella sp. | reverse complement strand
GCGTCCGTTTATTCCGAGAGGCAACGCAGCTGAAGACCGAAAGCACGATTCGCCGTACCGCTCGTTCCCAGCCCCTGCATGTCGAACCATAAGAAACGACCCGTGGAACCGCTCACCCCCGATGACCAACAGCAACTGTTTCGACCCACATTGTCCTGCGTGCCCGTCAGGTTGTGGCGGTAGCCCGGGGCGGTGCCGATCGACATTTGAAAACCGGGCCGCCTCTACCCCAAGTAAACCACCCGCCCCAGAAATCGACCCTCGCCCTGAAATTGCTCCCGTCGCGTGAACGCAATACCGACCCTTTGACCTATCTTTGCAGTATGAAAATTCTCGTACAGTCCTTTTGGCTGCTCTTTTTCTACCTCCTCGGACTCGGCGTCAGCATCCTCGTCGGAGGAGTCATCCCCGGGAGCGTGCTCGGCATGCTCCTCCTGTTCATCGCCCTGGCCCTCGGGTGGGTCGAGCCCGGACGCGTCGACCGCCTCTCCGAACTCCTCCTCGATAACATGGTACTCTTCTTTCTGCCCGCCGCCGTCGGACTTATCGCCTCCGTCGGGCTGATTCTCAATAACCTGACCGCCATTCTCGTCGCCGCAGCCGTGAGCACCGTCCTCATCGTCGCCGCCGTCGGAATCACCCAGCAGCGGCTCGAAGTGCGGAAACGAAAACGAAAAATCCGGCGCAGCGGTCATGACATTCGATAATACCTGGACGGCGCTCGGCCTGCTGGCCGGCTCCGAAATCTTCCTCCTCACCTTTACCATCGGGATCTACGTCGCCGCCCTGTGGCTCTTCCGGCGCACCCGGATCGGACTCCTCCACCCGCTCATCACCTCGGCGGCCGTGATCATCGTCTTTCTGCTCGCCACCGGCATCTCCTACGAACAGTACCACCGGGCTACCGCGCTGATCGACTTCCTGTTGGGGCCTTCGGTCGTGGCGCTCGGGTATGCCCTCTACCGACAGATGGAACACCTCCGGGCCCATGCCGTCTCGATCCTCACGTCGGTCGTCGTGGGCAGCGTCGTGGGGATCGTGAGCGTCATTCTGATCATCCGGCTGTTCGGTGCCGGGGCTGCCATCGAAGCGTCGCTGGTGCCCAAGTCGGTCACCACGCCCATCGCCATGTCGATCTCGGAACGCGCCGGCGGAATCGGTTCGCTGACGGCCGTGGTGGTGATTCTGACGGGGATTTTCGGCAGCATCGTCGGGCCGTTCGTGCTCCGGAAACTGCGCATCAGCAGCCGGATCGCAAAGGGGCTGGCCCTGGGGTCGGCGGCACACGGGGTCGGCACGGCGCGGGCCATGGAGATGGGGGCGATCGAGGGGGCGGTGAGCGGGCTCGCCATCGGGTTGATGGGGCTCGTGACGGCGCTGTTGGTGCCGGTGATCGAGCGGTTTTTGTAAGTGATTGGTAAATAAAAGCATAGGGTTATGTCGGAAGGGGTTCGGATAGACAAGTGGTTGTGGGCGGTTCGGCTTTTCAAGACGCGCGGCGATGCGGCGGAGGCGTGTCGGTCGAATCGGGTGACGGTGAACGGCGCGACGGTGAAGCCGTCGCGGGAGGTGCGTGCGGGCGAGGTGGTTGCGGTGCGGAAGATGCCGGTGGTGTACAGTTTCCGGATTCTGGAGCTGGTGGCGAACCGCCAGCCTGCGCGCAACGTGCCTCGCTACATCGAGGACGTGACGCCGCAGTCGGAGCTGGACAAATTGGAGATGGCCCGTGCCGGCGCCTTTGCGGTTCGCGACCGCGGGATGGGGCGTCCGACGAAGAAGGAGCGGCGCGACATCGAGGAGCTCCTTGCGGACTTCGGCGAAGTTTTTGATGACGAGGAGTAGCGCTCTCTTGGGTTGCTCCGCTGCGGTTCGACGGGGCTGAGGCTGTTTTGGGATCTGGGCCGAGGCTGGTAGTTGAAATGCGTAAGCATTTCCCGTCCACGGGACGTGTGGCCCGCTTGGCCGACGCGTTCGCGTCATGGCGCGCGGCCGTTATTACTTTCCAGTTGCTCGCGCGCCGCCGCCCAAAGAAGCGATTCAACTCTTTCGGCGGTGAGCCGAAAGAGAATGAATCGCGTAGGCGCGCGACAACAGTTTTCCCGCGCGCCCCGCCTAAAGAGGGAAATCGTTAAAACGTGCTAGCACGTTTTGACAAGATTTCCCCCGGCGCGCGAACCGACCCCCCAAAAAAAAGCGGTAGTTCCTGCGGGCAGACACAGTAAACGAACGAAACACAGAATTAGCCATGCGTTACACCAGCAAGCAAGTACAGATATCCCATTCCGACGAACGGATCTTCCGCGTCCTGTCCAGCTTCGAGAACTTCACCCCCATCCTCGCCGACAAAGTCGACGGGTGGGAAGCCACCGAAGAGACCTGCCGATTCCGCGCCAAAGGCTTCACCATCGGCCTGAAGATGGTCGAGCGCGAGCCCAATAAACACATAAAAGTGAGCGCCGACGACACCGGCAGCCTTCCGTTGCCCTTCACCTTCTGGACCCAGATGAAAGACACCACCCCCGACGGTTCTGCAACCCCCCGTACCCACATGCGCATCGTGCTCGACATCGAGCTCAACCCCATGCTGAAGATGATGGTCGGCGGGAAACTGCAAGGCGCCGTCGACAGCATCGCCGACCAGATCGCCCACGCCTTTAACAACGCACACCTTTGATGCGCCGCCGCTTTTTCATAGCCCTCCTTTTGCTCCTGAGCCTTTTCGGAGCCCCCCTCGCCGCCCTCGGCAGCGCGGCCGGGAATCCCGTGTCCGCCCTCGTCGACCGCATCCAGCCCGGCCAAAGCTCCCGCTTCCTCTTCGAACTCGCAGAACAGCAATCCCCCCGAGACTTCTTCGAACTCGACGCCAAAGGAGGGAAGATCGTCGTGCGCGGCAATAATTACCTCTCCATCGCCGTCGGCCTCAACTGGTACCTCAAGTACTATGTGGGCGTGCACGTGTCGTGGAACAACCCGCATCCGAGGCTCAGCAACCTCAAATTCCCCAAGCCTAAGACCGTGGAGCGGCATGCCACCGACATGCTCGTACGGTACTACCTCAACTACTGCACCTTCTCCTACACCACCGCCTTTTGGGGATGGGAACGCTGGGAACAAGAGATCGACTGGATGGCCCTGCACGGGGTCACCACCCCGCTGTCTCTGACCGGCGCCGCCACCGTCTGGCGGAACACCTTGCGCGATTTGGGCTTCGACCAGACGCAAATCGACCGGTTTGTCGCCGGGCCCGCACATCAAGCCTGGTGGCTCATGAACAACCTCGAAGCCTGGGGCGGGCCCAATCCTGCCGACTGGTACGACAAACAAGCCGAACTGGAGCAGAAGATCATCCAGCGATATCGCGAGTGGGGCATGCAGCCCGTTTTTGCCGGGTATGGCGGAATGGTGCCCAACGACACCGCCATGTGGCGGCAGTTAGGGCTCACCCAAGTGCAAGACCCCGGTCTTTGGTGCGGTTATCGGCGCCCCGCCTTCCTGCTGCCCACCGACCCCCGGTTCGGGACCATCGCCGACACCTATTATAAGAACCTCAAAGCCTTGTACGGCGACGACGCCCGTTATTTCGCCATCGACCCCTTCCATGAAGGCGGCTCTACACAAGGCGTCGACCTTCCTGCCGCCGGGCAAGCCATTTATGACGCCATGAAACGCGCCAACCCCGGCGCCGTTTGGGTTGTTCAGGGCTGGCAGAGCTGCCCCCACCCCGAGATGATCCGCGACCTGCCCGGCGGGGATATGCTCGTACTCGACCTTTTCAGCGAGAGCCGCCCCATGTGGGGCGGGGATCGGCGGTCTCCCTGGTGGCGCGACGGCGGCTACGGACGGCACGACTGGGTCTACTGCATGCTCCTGAACTTCGGCGGCAACGTCGGCATGCACGGCAAGATGCGCCGCCTCATCGACAGCTATTACCTCGCCCGCGACATGCATCACGCCGACAGCTCATGCGCCCGCTTCCTTCGCGGCGTCGGCACCACCCCCGAAGGGATCGAGAACAACCCCGTGATGTTCGAACTGCTTTACGAGCTGCCGTGGCGTCCCGAGAAATTCGACCGGATCCAGTGGGTCGAGGGCTATGTGCAGGCCCGGTACGGACGCACCCTGCCACCCGTGGTCGAAGCCTGGAAAATACTCGCCAATACGGTTTATGACGCCCCCTATGACGGCACACAGGAAGGCACCACCGAATCCGTCTTTTGCGCCCGTCCCGCCCTGCGCGTCGACCGCGTCTCCAGCTGGGGCTCCGCCCGGCTCAACTACGACCCCGACGAGACCCGTCGCGCCTTGGGCCTGATGCTCCAAGTCGCCGATCGGTACCGCGGCTGCAACAACTTCGAATACGACCTCGTCGACGTCGCCCGTCAAGCCCTGGCCGACCACGCCAATGTACTATTGCGTCAGATCGAGACCGCCTTCGACCGGAACGACCGCGAGCGCTTTCGGCGCCTCAGCGACGACTTCCTCAGCCTCCTGCTGCTGCAAGACACCCTCCTCAGCTCCCGACCCGAATTCATGGTCGGCCCCTGGATCGAGAGCGCCATGCAGTGGAGCAGACTGCGACCCCAGCAAGACTTTTACCGTTGGAACGCCCGCACCCTCCTCACCACCTGGGGCAACCGCCACGCCGCCGACCTCGGCGGCCTCCGCGACTACGCCCACCGTGAATGGAGCGGCCTCCTGCGCGACCTTTATTACCCCCGCTGGCAAACCTTCTTCGACGCCATGAACCGGGGCGACGCCCCCCCTGCGGACTACTACCCCATGGAATCCGCCTGGGCCGCAGCCACCGCGCCATACCCCATTCAGGCCGAGACCCACCCAATAGAAACGGCATGGAAAGTTTACAACCGACTCCTCACCCGGCATCCCTCCCGTCCGTAGACTATTACGTCGACACGCATGCCCACCTCTTCGACCCCGACTTCGACCCCGACCGCGCCGAGACCCTCGCCCGCGCCTCCGCCGTCGGCGTGCGCCAGATCATCCTGCCCGCCGTCGACTCCCGCAGCCACCGCGCCCTGCTCGACACCGTCCGGGCCCACCCCGACATGTGCCGCGCCGCCATCGGCATGCACCCCACCTCCGTCAACGAGAACACCCGCTGGCGCGAAGAACTCCAGATCGTCCGCCAGCTCCTCCGCGAACCCCCTGTGAAGTGGTGCGCCATCGGCGAAGTCGGCCTCGACCTCCACTGGAGCACCAGCTCCCTCACCGCGCAATGCCAAGCCCTCGTCATTCAGATGCAACTCGCCATCGAATACGACCTCCCCTTGATCCTGCACGTCCGCGACGCCTGGAACGAGATATTCCCCCTTCTCGAACCCCTGCAAGGCCAGATCCGCGGCGTCTTCCACAGCTTTCAGGGGACACTCAAAGACTACGAACGCATCGCCACCCTCGGCGGCTTCGCCATCGGCGTCGGCGGCTTCATCACCTACAAGAACTCCTCCGTCGTGAAAGTTCTAGAGCAGATCCCCGTCGAGAACATGGTGCTGGAGACCGACTCCCCCTACCTGACCCCCGTCCCCTACCGCGGGACCCGGAACGAGAGCGCCCACATTCCCGTCATCGCCGCCCGCCTCGCCGAGATCAAAGGCCTCTCCGTCGAAACCGTTCGGGCCGCCACCACCGCCCGTGCCGCCGGCCTCTTTCTTTGATCGATGGGGGGCTGCCGGGCCACTCAACCTCGGGCGGTTCCTTCGGGCCACCCATCTTGGGTGCCCAAGCCGAGGGCCATCCCGGCGACCTTCCCGGGGGCCAAACTCCGAGCGGTTCAACCCGGCCACCCTTGCCGGGCCACCCATCTTGGGTGCCCAACCCCGAGCGGTTCAACCCGGCCACCCATCTTGGGTGCCCAACCCGGGGGCCATCCCGGCGACCTTCCCGGGGGCCAAACCTGAACGGTTCAACCCGGCCACCCGACCCGACCACCTATATCGGCGGCCCATCGTCGGCCGAATGCCTCCGCCGGCCTGAAGACCCCGCCCCTTCGTCGCTCAGCGACCTATATTGTAGTGTAGATAGTATGAAAGACCCCATCACCATCGACCCCAAATTCCGCTTTCGGCTCGACCGCCGCGCCCGGTGGCTCACCCTCGCCACCCTCCTCCTCGTCGGCACCCTCGTCGGCCTCCTCTTCTACCTCTCCGGCGCCAGCTACCTCCCCGCCTGGTTCGCCACCATCGTCGTCGTGCTGCTGCTGCTCGCCTCTCTCTCCATCCCCCGCTTCATGCGCGTCTCCCCCCACTCCGTCGAGATCCACTGCGTCATGGAACTCATCAAGATCCCCCTCTCCGACATCCGCCACATCCGCTTCGTCGAACCCCGCCAGATGCGCTACTGCATCCCCCTTTGGGGCGTCTACGGCTTCGGCGGCTACTACGGCTTCTACCTCAACCTCCGCGAGCGCCGCCTCTTTCGTCTCTGCGCCTCCCGTTGGAGCGGCTTCGTCCTCATCGAAGACATCTACGAAGAACAATACATCATCAGCTGCGACGACCCCGCCGCCTTCATCCGCGCCGTCGAGCAGTACGAATAGCCCCCTCTCTCCCCTCCGGATACAAAAAAGAGACGTTCCGAACGGTGGCAGCCCTTCGGAACGTCCTGCATACAAAGAAGATAAGTAATAGTAAACCGGGAGACGATAACTCGAATTTAAATATTTTATTGTATAGTCGGATGCAATTTTTATCGTTGATTAACAATTAGTTATTCGATTTCATGTATAAAATGTATAAAGCAAATTTAAACATTATGATGCAACTTTGCAACATAATGCAGTAACATTCAAACCTCCTGCACCATGACCGACTGGCAGCGGCTCGAACAAATCATCCGGTGGACCGGCCTGTCTACCAACGCCTTCGCCTTTTCCATAGGCCTGAAACGGAGCCAGAACCTCTACCAGATCAAACGCCACCGCAACCGGATCAGCAAAGACCTCGCCGACCGGATCGTCCGTCGCTACCCCGTTTTCGACCGCTCGTGGCTCCTGACCGGCGACGGCCCCAGCCCCGACCTCTCCAGCCTTCCCCTCCCTCCCCGTCCCGACACCGCCTCCGGACGCATCCCCTTTTACCCGCTCGACGCCCTTCGCCTCGCCTCCGACCCCTCCCTCCTCGCCACCGCCCAGCCCGACGGCCACCTCTCCATCCCCGGCATCGACGACTGCGACCTCGCCGCCCTCTGCACCGGCGACCACATGGCCCCCGACATCCCCTCCGGCGCCATCGTCGCCCTGCGCCGCGTCGACCCCCAAGGCCCCGTTCTCCCCGGCGAGATCTACCTCCTCGTGACCAGCGAATACGCCCGAATGGGCTACATCCGCCCCGACCGGAAAGTCGCCTCCGGCCTCTGGCTCGACCCCCCCTCCGGCAGCGACCAGCCCCCCCTCGGCCTCCGTCGCGACCGCATCCGCCACCTCTATCTCGTCCAGGGAATCGTCATCCGCAAAGTTCTGTAACCCTCCCTTTTTCACCCCTCCCGTCTAATAGGTTGAAAAAAAGCAGGGTAAAGGACGAAAAAGTTTGGAAATTCAAAACCAATGCCTATCTTTGTCGTCCGAAATGTCCTGTTCTCCCTTTTTCAGGGAAATGCTAACAGGTTGAAACTCGGGCGGATACCAGAGTGGCCAAATGGGGCAGACTGTAAATCTGCTGTCTTCGACTTCGGTGGTTCGAATCCATCTCCGCCCACAAAAAAAGTTTATCATCCGGCAAGCCGTTCAGCCGTCAGGCTCTGGTTTGCAGGCAGTCCCGCCGCAAGCTCGCTTGCAAGGCGAGGACTGGCGGAAAACCAGAAATGAACGCAGTTCATGAGGTTGCCGGCGATAGAGTTTTATTGTAGGGGTCCCGCCGGGAGGCCGTGGATCACGGCACGCCAGTGACGTAATCCATCTCAGGGGTAAACGGAGACAATGATCACGTCACATTAGTGACGTAATCCTCTCCGCCTTAAAACAAAAGAGGCATACAAGAACAACGGCACACCCCCTCGCAAACACCACCGAAAACAAGCGGAAGTAGCTCAGTCGGTAGAGCATTAGCCTTCCAAGCTAAGGGTCGCGGGTTCGAATCTCGTCTTCCGCTCTTTTAATAAGAGACAAACAAACAACAATTAAAAACGCTTACAACCCATGGCAAAAGAAAAATTCGACCGGTCGAAACCGCACGTCAATATCGGTACCATCGGTCACGTAGACCACGGTAAGACCACCTTGACCGCAGCGATTACCACCGTTCTCGCCAAGAAAGGTTTGTCCGAACTCCGTTCGTTCGACTCGATCGACAACGCTCCCGAAGAAAAAGAACGCGGGATCACCATCAACACCTCGCACGTAGAATACTCGACCGCCAACCGCCACTACGCACACGTAGACTGCCCCGGCCACGCCGACTACGTGAAGAACATGGTAACCGGTGCCGCACAGATGGACGGCGCCATCCTGGTTGTAGCAGCGACCGACGGTCCGATGCCCCAGACCAACGAACACGTACTGCTCGCCCGCCAGGTGAACGTACCGCGTATCGTAGTCTTCCTGAACAAATGCGACATGGTCGACGACCCCGAAATGCTCGACCTCGTCGAACTCGAAGTACGCGACCTGCTCAGCAAATACGAATTCGACGGCGACAACACCCCGATCATCCGCGGTTCTGCACTCGGCGGCTTGAACGGCGAAGCACAGTGGGAAGAAAAAATCATGGAACTCATGGATGCGGTGGATACCTATATTCCGATTCCGCCCCGTGAAAACGAAAAACCCTTCCTGATGCCCGTCGAAGACGTCTTCTCGATCACCGGTCGCGGTACCGTGCTGACCGGCCGTATCGAAACCGGCGTTATCCACGTAGGGGATGAAGTCGAAATCGTCGGCTTGGGCGAAAAAGCCAAGAAATCGGTATGTACCGGCGTCGAAATGTTCCGCAAACTCCTCGACGAAGGGGAAGCAGGGGACAACGTCGGGCTGCTGATGCGCGGTATCGACAAGAAAGAAGTGAAACGCGGTATGGTCGTTGCCAAACCGGGTTCGATCACCCCGCACACCAAATTCAAGGCTGAAGTCTATATCCTGAAGAAAGAAGAAGGTGGGCGTCACACCCCGTTCCACAACAAATACCGTCCGCAGTTCTACCTCCGTACCTTGGACGTAACCGGTGAAGTACAACTCCCCGACGGCGTTGAAATGGTCATGCCGGGCGACAACGTTACCATCACCGTGGAACTCATCTACCCGGTAGCTATCAACGTCGGTCTCCGTTTCGCCATCCGCGAAGGCGGCCGTACCGTGGGTGCAGGGCAGATCACCGAAATCATCGCCTAACTAATTATCCCGCAAGGGATGCCATACACCATGAGGCGGTGCCCACCGCGCCGCCTCATTTTTACAGGGGTGTAGTTCAAGGGCAGAATAGCGGTCTCCAAAACCGTTGATGGGAGTTCGAATCTCTCCACCCCTGCCACCCGGCCGGTACCACTCGCGCAGTTTCGCCGCCGGAAACATATTCACACATGAAAAAAATTTACCTCACCCTCTGCGCCGCTTTCGTTCTGGCCCTCGGACTCCTCACCGAATCCGCCGAAGCCAGACGCGCCACCATCCTGTACGGCAACGGGCCGGAATTCCAGAAAATGTACGACCTGCCCGACTCCGTTACCTTGGATAACGGCCACACCTTACAGTTCGGCGTCGGCTTCGAACAATTCTCCTTGTTCTACGTCCCCATCTGGAACTACGGCGAACGCCAGTACGCCGTTTATGACGCAGCCGACAAAACCATCTACACCCTGGACGACGAAGACATCGATGGATTCGCCACCGAATACGGCTGGGACCTGCCGAAAGACCCGAAACTCTCCTTCTGGAACCGCATCGGCGGGAAACTCATCCTCCTGCTCGTGATCGCCGCCATCGGCGGATACTACTGGTGGAAACAGAACCAGGACGACACCACGCAAGAACCGGTGCCTGCCTCTACGGCTGATACGGAAGAGTAATATAGTATACTACAAAGAGACCACATACCCATTCGGACGAGGAGCACACCACTCCTCTCCCGTTTTTAATGGAACCCCGATTATGAAATCCACCTACTTCAAAGAAGCATACAACGAACTCGTCCACAAAGTCACTTGGCCCACCTGGAGCTCCCTCCAGAACAGCGCCATCGTCGTCATGATCGCCTCCCTGATCCTGGCCCTCGTGATCCTCGCCATGGACATCAGCTTCGAAACCATTATGAAAGGCATATACAGCATTTTGTATTAGCCCCGTAATTTACCCCCCTTCCGGCGCGATCCCCATCGCACCCACACGCACAGCAAGTAGGATTTCAGAATATT
Organism: uncultured Rikenella sp.; assembly: GCF_910579375.1. Classification (GTDB taxonomy): domain Bacteria; phylum Bacteroidota; class Bacteroidia; order Bacteroidales; family Rikenellaceae; genus Rikenella. The sequence goes on along the minus strand of NZ_CAJTUJ010000017.1, from coordinate 18,726 downwards.
AGTATACGCGGAATGAGCAACGGAGAAAAACCCGTCCTGGAATGGTACGTCATACGTGCCATCGGCGGTAAAGAGAAAAAAGTCAAGGAATATCTCGAATCCGAGATCCGCACCTTGCACCTGGAAGACTCCATCGCCCAAGTGCTTATTCCCACCGAAAAAGTATATCAAGTACGCAACGGGAAGAAAATCACCAAAGAACGCATTTCCTATCCCGGCTACGTCTTGGTACAAGCCGCCCTCGTGGGCGAAATACCGCATATCTTGAGAAACGCCCCGAACGTACTCGGCTTTTTGAGCGACACCAAAGAATCCACCCTGCAAGCCACCCCTCTCAGGCCGCAGGAAGTCAGTCGGATTCTGGGTCGGGTGGACGAGCTCGCCACGCAAGAGGAAGAAAACGAAACCCCTTACGTGGAAGGCGAATCCGTCAAGGTGATCGACGGACCCTTTGCTTCCTTCGTCGGCACCATCGAAAAAGTCGACAACGAACGGAAAAAACTCCACGTTTCCGTCAAGATATTCGGGCGTAAGACTCCGATGGAACTGAGTTTTATGCAAGTAGAAAAAGAGTAGTTACACGATTTTTTAGACACGCACTATGGCCAAAGAAGTTGCAGGTTTCATCAAACTGCAAATCAAAGGTGGCGCGGCGAACCCCTCGCCGCCCGTAGGCCCCGCCTTGGGTTCCAAGGGGGTCAATATCATGGAGTTCTGCAAGCAATTCAACGCAAAGACGCAGGACAAAGCAGGCAAAGTACTGCCCGTGGTCATTACCGTTTACAGCGACAAGTCCTTCGACTTCATCGTCAAACAACCCCCCGTCGCCGTCCAGCTCAAAGAAGCCGCTAAGATTCAGTCGGGTTCAGCAGAACCCAACCGGAAAAAAGTCGCCTCCGTGACCTGGGAACAGATCCAGACCATCGCCAAAGAGAAGATGGAAGACATGAACTGCTTCACCGTCGAATCCGCCATGCGGATGGTCGCAGGTACCGCCCGCAGTATGGGGATCAGCGTCACCGGTGAATTTCCGACAAACAACTAACCGAGGAGAGGAGACCACACCCTATGAAACTGACCAAAAATAGAAAAGCCGTCCTCGCCAAAGTAGAACCCGGAAAAGTTCACAAAGTAGACGAAGCAGCGGCACTGCTCAAAGATATCACCTTCACCAAATTCGACGCCTCCGTCGACATCGACGTCCGTCTCGGCGTCGACCCCCGGAAAGCCAACCAGATGGTTCGCGGCGTCGTCACCTTGCCCCATGGGACAGGGAAGACCGTTCGCGTACTCGTACTCTGCACCCCCGACAAAGAAGCCGAAGCCAGTGCAGCAGGCGCAGATTTTGTCGGCCTCGACGAATACGTAGAGAAAATCAAGGGAGGGTGGACCGATGTCGACGTGATTATCTGTACCCCGAACGTCATGGCCAAAGTCGGCGCCTTGGGCCGCGTGCTCGGCCCCCGAGGCCTCATGCCCAACCCCAAGACCGGTACCGTAACCATGGAAGTCGGCAAAGCAGTCGAAGAAGTCAAAGCCGGGAAAATCGACTTCAAAGTCGATAAATTCGGGATCGTGCACACCTCTATCGGGAAAGTCTCTTTCGAAGCCAAACAGATCGAAGACAACGCCAAAGAGTTCCTGCGCACCATCCTGAAACTCAAACCCGCAGCTGCCAAAGGGACCTACGTGAAGAGCATCTACCTCTCCACCACCATGAGCCCCGGTTTGCAGATCGACCCGAAATCCGTAGACTAATCGACTAACCACAAGAAACTGAGAGATGAGAAAGGAACAAAAATCCGAAGTAATCAAGAGTTTAGCCGATCAGCTCGGAACCTATACCCACTTCTACCTCGCCGACATCTCCGGCATGAATGCAGAGCAAACCGCAGCCTTGCGTCGCTCCTGCTTCGAAAAGGAGATCAAACTGATCGTCGTCAAGAACACCCTGCTCGGCAAAGCCTTGGAACAGACCGGCAAAGCAGACCAGGAACTGGTAGGCGTTTTGGAAGGATCTACCTCCATTATGTTCTCCAACACCGGGAACGCACCCGCCAAACTGATCAAAGCATTCCGCAAAGACAAAGGCGGCGATAAGCCCATGCTCAAAGCGGCTTATGTCGACGAATGCGTCTATATGGGCGAAGCATCGCTCGAAGCGCTCGTCAACATCAAATCCCGCGAAGAACTCATCGGCGACGTTATCAGCCTGCTGCAATCCCCGGCCAAGAACGTTATCTCGGCCCTGCAAGGATCAGCCGGCGGCAAAATCTCCGGGCTCGTCAAAGCCTTGGAGAACCGGGCACAGTAGGACTGACTATTGGCGGGGGCTATGCTGCGACATCGCCGCATAGCGCCGCTTGAGAACCGACACAAAACAAAAACCCGTTTGTAACCCCGAGAAGAGGGGCGCGACACCGAGTAGACCCACGACAACCGTGACAGGTTCCACCCGTCGGAGAGACCCTCCGAACCCACGCGTGAAACCGGGCGTCCGGGCCCAAAGGTAGCGGTAACATCCCTCGGAAGGAGACAAACAAGCCAATTAATAACCATTCAAACCAATACCCAAGATGGCAGACATCAAAGCACTGGCAGAATCGCTGGTAAACCTGACCGTTAAAGAAGTCAACGAACTCGCAACCATCCTCAAAGACGAGTACGGTATCGAACCGGCAGCCGCAGCAGTGGCAGTTGCAGCACCGGCCGCAGGCGGCGAAGCAGGCGGCGCAGCAGAAAAGAGCTCGTTCGACGTGATCCTCAAATCCGGCGGCCAGGCTAAATTGCAGGTAGTGAAAGTGGTGAAAGAACTCACCGGTCTCGGCCTGAAAGAAGCAAAAGACCTCGTAGACGGCGCACCGAAAGCAGTGAAAGAAGGCGTTTCGAAAGAAGAAGCCGAATCCCTGAAAGCACAGCTCGAAGAAGCAGGCGCAGAAGTCGAACTGAAGTAAGACGCTTCCCATCTTTCCGGGATACCCACTCGGCTTTCACCCTAACGCGCTGAAAACCACCATCCCGGGAATCATGAACGGTGTAAGGCTCACCTCGCGTGGGCTTTGCACCTTTTTCTGGTTTTTGAAAGCGCCTCCTTCCGCGCCGTCGAACACCACCCCCGAAGCCGTCTCCCCGACGCCTTCACCCAGGAAATAACAGACCCACAAGAGCAGGGGAGCAGAGTTGTCCGCCTCGCAGGCTAAAGGCGACCCGGACAAGAAACACCCCCTCCTCCTCCGGAACGGTCTGGTTGCTCCTTTTTCGTCATCGTTCATTTTTTGCACCCTTTACCTTGTGTTGGAGGGTACCGTTCTTTTTCTGAAGAAAAAGAACCAAAAAGACTTTCGGGAAAACTACGTTTTCCATGGGCTGCCGGTCGCCCAACTCCCGGATTGTTGTCGGGCTGTGGTTTTCCGGCGCGGGCGCATTGGGGTAGTTACCGCATTACATGCGCCCCGCCGAAAACCCCGCCCGACAGATCTGCGAAGATTGAGGAGTGCGGAGCCTAAGGCGTAGCGTAGCTATCACGAAAGTTCTTTGGGTACCTTTCTTTCAAGAAAGGTACGGTTCTATCCGGCACAAAGAATGGCGTGTAAAAAGCGAGCGAAAGAGACAGGAGAAAAAAGTTCTGGAACCTAGATTTAGCGCTGTTCAACACATTACTCATTCGTAAAAAGCGAACATGCCGACGAAAGCCACCCCCAGCGGGACTCAACAGCACCCGCAACGCATCAGCTTCGCCTCCTCCGATCTCCGGATGGCCTATCCCGACTTTTTGGAGGTACAGCTGAAATCCTTCAAAGATTTCTTTCAGCTCGAGACCACAGCCGAGAACCGGCTCGACGAAGGGTTGTACAAAGTGTTCATGGAGAACTTCCCCATCACCGACACCCGCAACAACTTCGTCCTCGAATTCATCGACTACTATATCGACCCCCCGAGATACTCCATCGACGAGTGTCTGGAGCGCGGCCTGACCTACAGCGTGCCCTTGAAGGCCAAGCTGAAGTTGTACTGTACCGACCCGGAGCATGAGGATTTCGACCCCGTGATCCAGGACGTCTACTTCGGCGCCGTGCCCTATATGACCCCGCGCGGGACATTCGTGATCAATGGGGCCGAGCGCGTGATCGTGTCGCAGCTGCACCGGTCTCCCGGCGTATTCTTCGGTCAGAGCATGCACTCGAATGGGACGAAGCTGTACAGTGCGCGTATTATTCCGTTCAAAGGCTCCTGGATCGAGTTCGCGACCGACATCAATAACGTGATGTACGCCTACATCGACCGGAAGAAGAAGTTGCCCGTCACGACCCTGTTGCGCGCCATCGGCTTCGAGAGCGATCGGCAGATCCTCGAAATTTTCGGTCTCGCCGACGAAATCAAAGTCAATAAAGCCAACCTGAAAAAGGCAGTCGGTCGGAAACTGGCCGCACGGGTTTTGAAATCGTGGACAGAAGACTTTGTCGACGAAGACACCGGCGAAGTTGTATCCATCGAGCGGAACGAGATCATCATCGACCGCGAGACCGTGCTGGCCGAAGAGCACATCGACGACATTCTCGAGTCGGGCGAGAAGACCCTCCTCTTGCACAAAGAGATGGCCTCTGCTAACGACTACTCCATCGTCTACAACACCTTGCAGAAAGACCCCTGCAACTCGGAAAAAGAAGCCGTGGTGTATATTTACAGACAGCTTCGCAACTCCGAACCGCCGGACGAGGCTACCGCACGGGACGTCATCGACAAACTCTTCTTCTCCGACAAGCGGTACGACCTGGGCGATGTCGGCCGGTTCCGGATCAACAAGAAACTGAACCTCGACATCCCGAGCGAAGTGAAGGTCTTGACCCGCGAGGACATGATCGCCATCATCAAGTACCTCATCCAGCTGATCAACTCCAAGACCGACGTCGACGACATCGACCACTTGAGTAATCGACGGGTGAGAACCGTCGGCGAGCAGCTCGCCAATCAGTTCAGCGTCGGTTTTGCCCGGATGGCCAGAACCATTCGCGAACGGATGAACGTGCGGGATAATGAAGTTTTCACCCCCGTGGACTTGATCAACGCCAAGACCCTGTCGAGCGTCATCAACTCCTTCTTCGGCACCAACCAGCTCAGCCAGTTCATGGATCAGACCAACCCCCTGGCCGAATTGACCCATAAGCGGCGTTTGTCAGCTTTGGGGCCGGGCGGTCTGTCGCGGGAACGGGCGGGGTTCGAGGTGCGGGACGTGCACTACACCCACTACGGTCGGTTGTGCCCGATCGAAACCCCAGAAGGGCCGAACATCGGGTTGATCTCCTCCCTGTGCGTGTTCGCCAAGATCAGCGACATGGGCTTCATCGAGACCCCGTATCGCACCGTCGAAGGCGGGAAAGTGGACACCGACAACTCGCACATCAAATTCTATAGCGCCGAGGAAGAAGAAGGCCTCGTGATTGCGCAGGCCGAAGCGAAAGTGGCGCCGGACGGGACCCTGACCGACGAACAGATCAAGGCCCGGTTGGACGGGGACTTCCCTGTGGTGAGCCCGGATCAGGTGCAGCTTATGGACGTCGCCCCCAACCAGATCGCCTCCATTGCCGCATCGTTGATTCCCTTCCTCGAACACGACGACGCCAACCGAGCCTTGATGGGATCGAACATGATGCGCCAGGCCGTGCCGCTCTTGCGGTCGGAGGCGCCTATCGTCGGGACGGGCCTCGAAGGGGCTGTTGTTGGAGACAGCCGGACGCAAGTCGTTGCGGAACGCGACGGCGAGATCGTGCATTCGGACTCGACCGAAATCCACATCAAGTACGACCGGACAGAAGACGAGAAATTCGTTTCGTTTGATCCGGAAGTGACCGTATACAAGCTGCCCAAGTATCGGAAGACCAACCAGAGCACCTCGATCACCTTGAAGCCGATGGTTCGGAAAGGCGAGCGCGTTGTGGCCGGTCAGATATTGACCCAGGGCTACTCTACGGAAAAGGGAGAATTGGCTTTGGGGCGGAACCTCAAGGTCGCTTTCATGCCGTGGCAGGGGTATAACTTCGAAGACGCGATCGTCATCTCCGAGCGGATGATGCGCGAAGATATCTTCACCTCCGTGCACGTCGACGAGTATATTATGGAAGTGCGCGACACCAAGCGCGGGGTGGAAGAGCTTACCAGCGACATTCCGAACGTCAGCGAAGATGCGACGCGCGACCTGGACGAAAACGGCGTGATCCGCATTGGCGCCAACGTGAAACCGGGTGATATCCTCATCGGGAAGATCACGCCGAAAGGCGAATCCGACCCGAGTCCGGAAGAGAAACTGTTGCGCGCCATCTTCGGCGACAAGGCCGGCGACGTGAAAGACGCTTCGCTCAAGGCCCAGCCCTCCTTGTTCGGGGTCGTTGTGGACAAGAAACTCTTCTCCCGCGCCGGGAAAGAGACCACCGGCAAAAAGGGGAAACCCAGCGAAAAAGCCCAGATCGAACGCGCCGAAGAGAACTTCAACAAAGAAGTCGCGGCGCTGCGCGAGATACTCGTCTCCAAACTCTGGTCGCTCGTCAACGGCAAGACCTCTACCGGCGTGCACGACTACTTCGGCATGGAAGTGATCGACAAAGGGAACAAGTTCACGCAGAAAGCCTTGCAGGAACTCGACTACCTGAACATCAACCCGACGAAGTGGACCTCCGACAAAGATAAGAACGAACTGATCAAAGCCCTGATCAACAACTTCATTATCAAGTACAAGGAGCTCGACGCACACCTCAAACGCGAGAAATACAACATCACCAACGGCGACGAACTTCCCGCCGGGATTATCCAGCTCGCCAAAGTCTACATCGCCAAGAAACGCAAACTGCGCGTCGGGGATAAGATGGCCGGCCGGCACGGTAACAAAGGGATCGTGGCCAAGGTGGTGCGCGACGAGGATATGCCCTTCCTCGCGGACGGGACGATCGTGGATATCGTGCTGAACCCGCTGGGTGTGCCGAGCCGTATGAACCTCGGGCAGATCTACGAAACCGTGCTCGGATGGGCCGGGCGCGAGCTGGGGGTTAAATTCGCCACCCCGATTTTCGACGGCGCGACGCTGGACGAAATCAACGAGTATGCCGAAAAAGCAGGCATTCCTCACTCCGGCCGGACCTATCTTTACGACGGCGGGACCGGCGAAATGTTCCACCAGCCGGCTACCGTAGGGGTTATCTATATGCTGAAACTCGGCCACATGGTCGACGACAAGATGCACGCCCGTTCGATCGGCCCGTACTCGCTCATCACCCAGCAGCCGCTGGGCGGTAAAGCTCAGTTCGGGGGCCAGCGTTTCGGGGAGATGGAAGTCTGGGCCCTCGAAGCATTCGGGGCGGCTAATATCCTCCAGGAAATCCTGACCATCAAGTCGGACGACGTCGTGGGCCGCGCCAAAGCATACGAAGCGATCGTCAAAGGCGACAACATGCCTCAGCCGGGCATCCCGGAGGCCATGAACGTCCTCCTGCACGAACTCACCGGCCTCGGCCTGAATGTCAAACTCGAATAAAACAATCCTGTTTGTTCGACCGCTGTTTTTGCTCTTTTTCGTATTGATTCTTTGTCCCGCCTCGAACCGTACCTTTTCTGAAGAAAAGGTACCCAAAAGACTTTTGGAGGATGCTTGCGCATCCTAAAGCTGCCGGTCGCCCAATTCCCGGACTGTTCGTCGGGCTGTGGTTCCCCGGTGGGCGCGCTTAAGGTATTACCCGTATAAATAGCGCGCCACACCGGAAACCCAGCCCGACAGACCCGCGAAGAATGAAGACTGCGGAGCCTGAGGAGTAGCGTAGCTATCATAAAAGTTTTTGGTGCCGCTTTTTCCAAAAAGCGGCAGTTCCAGCCGGCTCGAAGACCCTACACGAAGAAAATCAGAGAACAGCGATTGAAAAAGAGATTGATTTAATTCAGAATCAGGAACAAGCACAATTATGGCATATAATAAAGAAACGAAAGCCCCCGGGAACTACCAGAAGATCACCATCTCCCTGGCCTCCCCCGAGCAGATTTTGGAGAAATCCAGCGGTGAAGTACTGAAGCCCGAGACCATCAACTACCGGACCTACAAGCCCGAGCGCGACGGCTTGTTTTGCGAGCGCATTTTCGGCCCCGTGAAAGACTACGAGTGCCACTGCGGCAAATACAAACGCATTCGGTATAAAGGGATCGTCTGCGACCGCTGCGGCGTCGAAGTGACCGAGAAGAAAGTGCGCCGCGAGCGGATGGGACACATCCAATTGGTCGTGCCCGTGGCCCATATCTGGTACTTCCGGAGCCTGCCGAATAAGATCGGCTACCTCCTCGGGATACCGACCAAGAAACTGGACATGATCATCTATTACGAACGGTACATCGTGATCCAGAAAGGCGCCGCAGAAAATGTGGAAGAAGGCGATTTGCTCACCGAGAAAGAGTACCTCGACATCCTCGACACCCTGCCCAAAGGGAACCGCGCCTTGGAAGACAGCGACCCCAATAAATTCATCGCCATGATGGGCGCCGAAGCCTTGGAACTCATGCTGCAACGCATCGACCTCGACGAACTGTCGTACTCCCTGCGGCACAAAGCATCGACCGAGACCTCCCAGCAGCGGAAGAGCGAAGCCTTGAAACGGTTGAACGTCGTCGAAGCCTTTCGCGCCAGCCGTTCCGTGAATAAGCCCGAATGGATGGTCATGCGCGTCATACCCGTGATTCCGCCGGAACTGCGGCCGCTCGTGCCGCTCGATGGGGGTCGGTTCGCTACGAGCGACTTGAACGACCTTTATCGGCGGGTGATTATCCGGAACAACCGGTTGAAACGTCTGATCGAGATCAAGGCCCCCGAAGTTATCTTGCGGAACGAGAAACGCATGTTGCAGGAAGCGGTGGATTCGCTGTTCGACAATTCACGCAAGTCGAATGCCGTGAAGACCGAGTCCAACCGGCCCTTGAAATCGCTCTCCGACAGTTTGAAAGGGAAACAGGGTCGTTTCCGTCAGAACCTGCTCGGGAAACGCGTGGACTATTCCGCCCGTTCCGTGATCGTCGTCGGGCCGGAGCTGAAGATGCACGAGATGGGGATTCCCAAGGACATGGCCGCGGAGTTGTACAAACCCTTCGTCGTGCGGAAACTCATCGAACGCGGGATTGTCAAGACCGTTAAGAGCGCCAAGAAGATCATCGACCGCAAAGATCCTGTCATCTGGGACATCCTCGAAAACGTCATCAAAGGGCATCCGGTTTTGATGAACCGTGCTCCTACCTTGCACCGCTTGGGGATCCAGGCCTTCCAGCCGAAGTTGATCGAAGGGAAAGCCTTGCAGCTGCACCCGCTCGCATGTACGGCATTCAACGCCGACTTCGACGGCGACCAGATGGCCGTGCACTTGCCTCTTGGGAATGCCGCCATTTTGGAGGCGCAGCTCTTGATGCTCGGGTCGCATAATATTCTCAATCCGGCCAATGGGGCGCCGATTACCGTGCCGTCTCAGGACATGGTACTCGGGCTGTACTACATCACCAAACCGCGCAAGGGGGTTAAGGGCGAGGGACTGGTGTTCTACTCGGCCGAAGAGGCGATTATCGCACACAATGAAGGACGCGTGGACTTGCACGCCGAGGTGAAACTGCGGCTCGGGCCGGGGAACATCATCGACACCACCGTCGGGCGGATCATCTTCAACCAGGTGGTTCCGAAGCAGGTCGGGTACATCAACATGCTCCTGACCAAGAAATCGCTTCGGGATATCATCGGCGACGTGATGAAGCAGTGCGGCGCCGCCGTTACGGCGAACTTCCTGGACGACATCAAGGCACTGGGGTACAAGATGGCATTCCGGGGCGGCTTGAGCTTCAATCTGGACGCCGTCATTATCCCGAAAGAGAAAGAAGCTTTGGTGCAGGACGGTTACGACCAGGTGGCCGAGGTGATGGAGAACTACAACATGGGGTTCATCACCAACAACGAGCGGTATAATCAGATTATCGACATCTGGACGCATACCAACTCCAAGCTGACCCACACCGTGCTGAAACAGCTGACCGAAGACGATCAGGGCTTCAACCCGGTTTACATGATGCTCGACTCCGGAGCCCGTGGTTCCAAAGAGCAGATTCGTCAGCTCTCCGGGATGCGTGGTTTGATGGCCAAGCCGCAGAAATCCACCGCCGAAGCGGCGCAGATTATCGAGAACCCGATCCTTTCGAACTTCAAGGAGGGCTTGAGCGTCCTCGAATACTTCATCTCGACCCACGGTGCGCGGAAGGGGCTTGCGGATACCGCATTGAAGACCGCCGACGCCGGTTATTTGACCCGTCGGTTGGTGGATGTGGCGCAGGACGTCATTATTAATGAAGAAGACTGCGGCACCTTGCGCGGGTTGCAGGCGACGGCGATTAAGCGGAACGAAGAGGTGGTGCAGTCGCTGTACGAACGGATTCTCGGGCGGACATCGGTGCACGACATCTATAACCCGCTCAATAACGAGCTGATCGTCAAAGCCGGAGAAGAGATTACCGAAGAGATCGCCAAAGCCATCGAAGACTCCCCGGTCGAGATGGTCGAAATCCGCTCCGTGCTCACCTGCGAATCGCGGAAAGGCGTGTGCGCCAAGTGCTATGGGCGCAATTTGGCTACCGGCCGTATGGTGCAGAAAGGAGAAGTCGTCGGGGTTATTGCCGCCCAGTCCATCGGTGAACCGGGTACCCAGCTGACCCTCCGTACCTTCCACGTCGGGGGGGTTGCCGGCGGTTCGGCAGCCGACAATAAGATCGTGGCCAGATACGACGGACACATCGAGATCGACGAACTCCGCATGGTCGAACGCAAAGACGATACCGGCCGGAAAGTCTATATGGTCATTAGCCGTCTCGCAGATTTGCGGATCGTGGATAACAATACCGGAGCGACGTTGTATAACGCCAACCTGCCGTACGGGGCTACCCTGTATGTGAATACCGGCGATAAGGTATCGAAAGGGGATTTGCTCTGCGAATGGGATCCCTACAACGCCGTTATCATCAGTGAATTCGGCGGTAAAGTGACCTTCGACAGCGTGATCGAGAACGTCACCTATCGCGAAGAATCCGATGAAACCACCGGTTACCGCGAGAAAGTGATTATCGAATCGCGCGACAAGACCAAGAACCCGATCATCCGGATTCTCGACAAGAACGGCGACGAACAGAAGCAGTACAACCTGCCGGTGGGCGCCCATATCGTCGTGAAGGAGAATGCCAAAGTGGCAGCCGGGGATATCCTCATCAAGATTCCGCGCGCTGTCGGTAAGGCAGGCGACATCACCGGGGGTCTTCCCCGCGTGACCGAGCTCTTCGAAGCCCGGAACCCCAGCAACCCGGCCGTCGTGTCGGAAATCGACGGGGAGGTTTCGTTCGGCAAGATCAAGCGCGGGAACCGCGAGATCGTCGTCACCTCGCGCACCGGCGAAGTGAAGAAATACCTCGTGCCGCTCTCCAGACAGATCCTGGTGCAGGAGAACGACTATATCCGCGCCGGCATGCCGCTGTCCGACGGAGCCATTACTCCGGACGATATCTTGTCGATCCAGGGGCCGACCAAAGTGCAGGAGTACATCGTCAACGAGATTCAGGAAGTCTACCGCATGCAGGGCGTGAAGATCAACGACAAACACTTCGAGATCATCGTCCGCCAGATGATGAACAAAGTGCGCATCGAAGACCCGGGAGACACCCGCTTCCTGCCCGAACAGATCGTCGACAAATGGGACTTCATGGAAGAGAACGACGACATCTACGAAAAGAAAGTCGTTACCGACGCCGGAGACTCCGCGACCTTGCGTGCCGGCCAGATCATCACCCTGCGCCAGCTTCGCGACGAGAACTCCATGCTGCGTCGCAAGGATATGACAGAGGTGCAAGTGCGCGACGCCGTGCCGGCAACTTCGGATCAGGTGTTGCAGGGGATTACCCGCGCCGCTTTGCAGACCAGCAGCTTCATGTCCGCCGCCTCCTTCCAGGAGACCACCAAAGTCTTGAACGAAGCAGCGATCAACGCCAAAGTCGACCCGCTCGAAAAGCTCAAGGAGAACGTGATCTGCGGTCACCTGATTCCGGCCGGTACAGGGACTCGTCAGTTCCAGGACCTGATCGTCGGGCCCAAGGACGCCGTAGCCACAGCCGCGGAAGCTGCACAAGACGGCTTGGCCGTTGAGGCATAGACGCGTGTAAAGCCATTACACCGCGCGGAGTGTATCTCCGCGCCGTGTTTATCGCTTAGCACCATCCACCAGGCCTCCTCCCGCTTGTCAACAGCAGAGGAGACAAAGGTTATAAACCCCAGCCGGGGGCTTTCCTACAATGTAGGAAAGCCCCCGGCATTGTTTTGTGTCCTCCCTCCCTCTCCGTTTCTAAGGTGCGCACATCCCGCTTGAGTCCAGCGGAGCCCCATCGCGCGGAAGGAAAATTGGGCCGAAGCTGCCTTGGGAAAGAGGCTGCCAGCAAAACGCCCCCTCTCCCCGTTTATTCCGAGAGGCAACGCAACTGAAGACCGTAAGCACGGTAGTGTACGCTGTTGGGGTTGAGACCCTGCGTGTTGAAACTCAAGTCCAGATCACGGTAATAGTCGCCCGAATCGACGGACGAGGACGACCAGCTGTATCCATCGTGGCCGACGTTGTGCAGCACCCCCAATTCTCCATAGCCCGAGTCGCGGAAGCCCGGGGCGGTGCCGCATGATCCGCAAAATCCGAATGAAAAAATCGGTAGAAGTTTGGGTTTTAAGCCCCCAATCGGTTCCGGCGAAAGCCCTCAGTCCCGTTTATTCCGAGAGGCACCGCAACTGAAGACCGAGGCTGCGGTTGTGAGCATGGCTCGGAGAGAGTTGTGTCGTATTGAAATTCAAACGCATACTGTTGGTGCTGCTGATTCTGGTCGACCAACTGTATCCGCTGTTACCGACTTTCATCGGTTTACCCAAGGCGCCTTCAATGCCCCCGTCGCGGAAGCCCGGGGTGGGCCCGAAACCCCCGCCCCCGCCTCGCATGGAGCCCCTCCCGGGGAGATCACTCCGTCCGGAACTCCAGCCGCGCCCCCCGGACAGCATCGTCGATCCGCCCCGCGTTGTAGACATGCGCCCCGTTGACGAACGTGTGGCGCACCCGCGCCGAGAACTCCACCCCCTCGAACGGCGACCAGCCGCATTTGTAGCGAATCCGCTCCTCCGCCGTCCCCTCCGTTTCGCGAACTACTCTCCAAGGTGCCTTCAGATCCACGATCGCGATGTCCGCGAAATAGCCCTTCCGCAGGAAACCCCGCTTCCGAATCCGGAACAGCCGCGCCGGAGCATGACACATCCGCTCCACCACCTCCGGTATCGTAAAAATCCCCTCTCCGGCCAGCGTCAGCATCGCCGGCAGCGAGTGCTGCACCAGCGGCCCTCCCGACGGAGCGTCCAGGTACGGACGCTGTTTCTCGCTCAGCAGGTGCGGCGCATGATCCGTCGCCACCACATCCGCCCGTCCGCTCCGCACCGCCGCCCGTAACGCCTCCCGATCCGCGATCGACTTCACCGCCGGATTCCACTTGAGCCGCGTCCCCCGCTCCGCATAGTCCCCCGCCGCGAACCACAGGTGATGCACACACACCTCGTTCGTGATCCGCTTCTCCTCCAGCGGTTTACCCGCCTCGAACAGCTCCAGCTCCCGCGCCGTGCTCAGGTGCAGCACATGGAGCCGCCCTCCGTATCGGTGCGCCAGCTCCACCGCATGCGCCGTCGAACGGTAGCACGCCTCCGCACTCCGGATGAAAGGGTGCATCGCCACCGGAATCTCCCCGCCGAACGCCGTCGTGGCCGCCGCCAGATTGGCCCTGACCGTCGCCTCGTCTTCGCAGTGCGTCGCCACGAGCGTCGGCGACAGCCGGAAGATATCCCCCAGCGTCTGCTCGTTGTCCACCAGCATGTTTCCCGTCGAAGAGCCCATAAAGACCTTCACCCCGCAGTTCCGCGCCGGATCGAGCCGCTCCACCTCCGCCAGGTTGTCGTTCGTCGCCCCTAAGTAGAACGAGTAGTTGGCCGCCGAGACCTCCGCCGCCCGGGCATACTTCTCCTCCAGGAGGTCGATCGTCACCGCCGCCGGCCGCGTGTTCGGCATCTCCATGTAAGAGGTCACCCCGCCCGCCGCCGCCGCGCGCGACTCGGAGAAGATATCCGCCTTCTCCGTCAGCCCCGGCTCCCGGAAATGCACCTGATCGTCGATCACCCCCGGCATCACCAGCGCCCCTGCCGCATCCAGCACCTCCGTCGCACCGTCCCGCACCGCCGCCGGACACTCCGTCCCCCGTCCGATGTCCGCAATCCGCTCCCCCTCGATCGCCAGCCACCCCTCGAAAAGCTCCCCCTCGTTGCAAATCCGCGCGTTCGTAATGAGTATCATAGTCTTGTGTGTAAAATCGAAGATCGAGAATTTAGAAAGCCCGCCCCACCACATAGTCCGCATAGGCCGTCAACGCCCGTCGCACCGGCGATTCCGGATACGCCTCCAGCAGCCCCACCGCCTCCGCATGGTACCGCCCCATCACCCCCGCCGCATAGGCCGGCCCGTCGCTCTGCGCCACGAAATCCCGCAGCCACGCCACCGACGCGCTCCGTTCCCCCGCCCGCCGCAAGTGCTTCAAGGCCTGCCGCCGCGTCGAAGCCGGGACACCCTCCAGCGCCCGGATCAGCGGCAGCGTCATCTTCCGCTCCCGCAGGTCGTTGCAGAGCACCTTCCCCGTCTTCAGCGGATCGCCGTTGGCCGCGAAGCCGAAGTCGAGCAGGTCGTCCTGAATCTGGAACGCCAGCCCCAGCAGCTCGCCGAAGCGGTACATCTTCCGCACCCCCTCCGCCTCCGGATCGTCGCCGCAGGCCGCCAGCGCGCCGCACTCCGCCGCCGCCGCCAGCAGGGCCGCCGTCTTGTGACGGATGATCTCCGTGTAGACCGCCTCCGTCGTGTCCATCCGCCGGGCATGCTCCATCTGCATCAGCTCGCCGTCCACCAGCAGCTCGATCGCCCGCGTCGTCGCCCGCATCGCCCCGAAACAGCCCGCCCTCGCCGCCTGTCCCAGCCCCTTCGAGAAGAGGTAGTCTCCCGTCAGCACCGCCGATTTCGACCGCAGGAGCGCCCCCGGCGTCCACTCGCCCCGCCGCACGTACGCCTCGTCGATCACGTCGTCGTGCACCAGCGTCGACCAGTGGATCATCTCGATCAGCACTGCCCCCGCCAGTGCCTTCGGGTCTCCGGCCTCGCCGTGTAGCGCCGCCGCCAGCAGCGTCAGCAGCGGCCGCATCTGCTTCCCTCCGCTCCGCAGAATGTCGCGTGTGATGGGCCGCATGAACGGCTCTTCCGACCGCGTCGCCGCGTCGAGCCGCTCGCGGAACGCCTCGAAAGCGGCCGCTACGGGAGCGATGATTTCGTCTAAGTGCGCCATGTTTGCGTGTGGGTTTTCTTCGTGCAGTCAGGGTATGGTATGGGCAGGCAGCGGAGGGGAGCGCTCACTCCCAAGCCCGGGTGTCGATGGCGATGGTCACCGGCCCGTCGTTGGTGAGTGCGACCTGCATATCCGCCCCGAACCGCCCCGTGGCCACCGGCCGCCCCAGCTCCTCCCGGAGCCGTTCGACGAAAAACCGGTAGAGCGGTTCCGCCTCCTCCGGCCGTGCCGCCGCGACGAACGACGGCCGATTCCCCTTCCGGGTCGCCGCGTAGAGCGTGAACTGGCTCACCACCAGCACCTCTCCGCCCGTGTCGAGCAGCGATCGGTTCATGGCCAGCGCCTCGTCGGCGAAGATGCGCAGCCGCGCGATCTTCGCCGCCAGCCGCTCCGCCTCTTCGCGGGTGTCGCCCGTCGTGATGCCGAGCAGGATCAGCAGCCCGGCTCCGATCTGTGCAATCGGCGTGCCGTCCACCGTGACGGAAGCGTTGGCGACTCGTTGTATCAGGGCTCGCATGGGAAGGAAAAGGCCTCGTCTCCCGAGGCCGAATGGTTAGGATTCGATAATGACCAGCTCGACTTCCAACATCGAAGCGAGGCTGGAGATGAATTCCAGGTAGCGCATGTCGGTATTCGGCGACAGCGTCCCGATACAGATCTTCTTCGGGTGCATCGCCTCGATGCAGTCCTCGATGGCTGCCCGCACGAGGCGCATCCCCTCGACCGAGAAGACCGAGTGTCCGAACGCTTCGGTAAAGGGTTTGTTCTCGTGCAGCAGCTCCAGCGTCGGTATCACCTCGATGCGGCTGCGTTTGGCCGTCGCGGCCAGCTGTTCCAGCTGTCGGGTGTTGTAGTATCCGTCCGTCGAGTAGAGCCGGTCGGTCAGTCTGGCCGCCTCTAACGACGGGCACTGCATCCGCCACTTGTCAGTGCTCACCAACATGAGGTAGACCTCTCCGGACTTGGTGCTGAGCTGTTTCAGGACGGTCTCCAACTCGTCCACCGACCGCATGGCGGTCGCCGCGTCCGCCACGGCTTCGCGTTTGGGTTGCGGCTGGTGTTGCACGCCCCAGTCCACCCGTGTCCCTGCGGGAAAATAGCGCCGTCCCGCCTCGTCCTGTTCGAGCATTCCCTGCAACGCGGCAATGGCGTTTTGCAGAGCCTTCTCGGTGGTGAAAGCGACCGTCACCCGCTTGGCTTTCACTTCGATCTGCCAGGCGTCGCTCCCCTTGGCTCCCGGCACCGAGGCGACTTTCACGAACGAGATCCGGTTCCGGGCCTTATGGAATGCGTTGGATGCGGCCACCCCTTCCGATCGCAGCCATTTGGCCATTTCGGTCGAGACGCTGCGGTGTTCGAAGTCGGTGGAGATGAAGACGGTGTTGTCGAGTCGGAATTTCTGGGCGCCGAACAGCGCGAGGAAGCGGCCTTTCTTGGGTTGGGCATCGGCCGCGAGGATCGTTCCCGCCAGCACCAGCAGGCAGCCGACCCGCCGGAGCAGGCGTTGTGTTCCGGAAAAAAGGTCGATTATCTTGCTCGGGGAATTCATTTTCCAAAGATAAGGAAAATTTCCGCTATCTTTAACGTCTTATCCAGAAGCAGTACAGGGATGAAAAAGGTAGTCATTCTTCCGACGTATAACGAGATCGAGAATATCGGGCCGATGATCGAGCGGGTTTTCGGTTTGCCGGAGCCGTTCGACCTGCTGGTGATCGACGACGGCTCGCCGGACGGGACGGCGGGCGTAGTGCGCGAGGCGATGGGGCGGGAGGGGTATGCCGGGCGGCTCCACCTGATGGAGCGGTCGGGAAAGCAGGGCTTGGGGACGGCTTATATCGCGGGTTTTCGGTGGGCGCTGGAGCGGGGCTACGATTATGTGTTCGAGATGGATTGCGACTTTTCGCACGATCCGGCGGATTTGATCCGGCTTTGGCGGGCTTGTGCGGACGGGGGGGCGGACATGGCGATCGGCTCCCGGTATGTGACGGGTGTGAATGTCATTAACTGGCCGATCGGGCGGGTGATTATGTCTTACTATGCTTCGGCTTATGTGCGGCGGGTGTTGGGGATGCCGGTTCGGGATTGTACGGCGGGGTTCGTCTGTTTTCGGGCGGAGGTGCTGCGGGCGATCGATTTCGATCGGATCCGGATGCGGGGGTACGGGTTCCAGATCGAGATGAAGTATTCGGCGTGGAAGCTGGGTTTCCGGATCGTGGAGGTGCCGATTATTTTTACGGATCGGACTCGGGGGAGCTCGAAGATGAGCAGCGGGATTTTCGGCGAGGCATTCTGGGGGGTTCTGAAGATGCGTTTCCGCCGTATCCGACGGGCGGACAGGGAACAGGGGTAGAGGCTATTTTGTGATTTGGGCCGAGGCTTTGCGTATGCGGGTAGACCCTGCCAGAGCATCCCGTAGGGATGCGCTCTAAAGTTTTTCTGGTTCTCTTTGTTCACAAAGAGAACAGTCCCCTCAAACTAATCGCGCGCCCCGCATAAAGAAGCGATTCAATAATTTCGGCGGTGAACCGAAATTGTTGAATCGCGCAGGCGCGCGAACAGAGAATCGGGTAGAGGCTGCCAGTGGAAATGCGTGAGCATTTCCCGTCCACGGGACGTGGGGCCTGCGCGGCCCGAGCGCAGTACCCTCCTGTAGCTAAAGACGCGCGCGATCGCTGAAGTAGGAAATCATTCAAACGCATGATTTGCGTTTGAATAAGATTTCCGCCAGCGCGCGGACAAAGAACGGGGGTAGAGGCGGCTAGTAAAACGCCCTATGGGCGCGCCCGTCCGCTTAAGAGGGCATATTCTGCCGGTTGGCACTTGGCCAATCCGGCAAGAATTGCCGCGGGCGACGGCAAACGCGGCGGAGCGAAAGCGGAGCCGCAATGAGGCGGACACAGGGCAGAGAACTGGGGCGAGCTTTGAGCCGTGCCTGGTCTTCATGCGGTGCTTGTGCGACCTTTAGGTCGCCGAACTTGACATATTTGGGCCGAGCTTTTGCGACTCGCAGAGCCGCGCAGTTCGCCGCCACCCCACGCGGCGGACTGCAACTTGACGGGGCTCGTTGCACTCCCCGCTGGCGGCGAACTTAGGCTAAGAACGAATAGCGCGCCGAGGATGAATGAGCTGAGCTTTTGCGGTTCTCCGAACCGCCGGGCCTGCGTGCTGGGCCGTTCGGCCCACCCCCGGAGCGCGCAGCCCGAACCCGACAGAATTGGGGCGGTGCTGGTGCCGGAATTTTTGCGACCCACAGGGTCGCCGGCCTTGTCGCCCAGGCGCGGAGCGCCT
>NZ_CAJTUJ010000016.1 GCF_910579375.1 uncultured Rikenella sp. | reverse complement strand
TTGCTCGCGCGCCACGCCTAAAGAAGCGATTCTGCTATTTCGGCGGTAGCCGAATGTAGATGAATCGCGCAAGGCGCGCGAAAAGGCGGCGGAGCGACAGCGGAGCCGCAGTGAGGCGGACACGGGGCAGTGCTTTGGGCCGTGGGTTGGGCTGTGCTTTTGCGACTCGTAGAGTCGCGCGGGCCGAAGCCTCCCCCAGCGGAGGCCCGCAACTGACGTTGCAGTAGGCCCCGCAGGTTTCGACCCGCTCGGGCGACAAGGCTGAACTTGACAGAAAAGGCGTTGCTCTTGACTCGCAGAGTCGCGCAGTTCGCCGCACCCTGCGCGGCGGATTGCAACTCGACGGAGCTCGTTGCGCCCCGCAGCAAAGTCAGAATAGAAAATGACATATATTCAGGGTTCTAAGTCCCCAATCGGTTCCGGCGAAAGCACTCCTTCCCGTTTATTCCGAGAGGCACCGTAACGGAAAACCGTGGGCGCGGTTGCCCGCATTGCTGGGGAGGAGGAGCTCCGCGGTTAAGTGCAAGAACACACCGTTGAGCCTGCTGACAGCGGACGACCAACCGTATCCGGCATCGCCGACATAGAGCAGCGTGCCCAATGGGTTACTGCGGTAGCCCGGGGCGGTGCCGCTCGGCACTCGAACCGGCTTTTCTCTGCCCCAATGGCCGCCTCTATCTCGAACAATCGGTCGCCTCGGCTTCAAGTTAGGGTACCCGGCCATCTTTCAAGTGCCTCTCGTTCCTGTTTATTCCGAGAGGCAACGCAACGGAAAACCGTAGGCACGGCAGTCCGAAGTGCTGGAACGAAGCCACATCACACTGAAATTCACGTTCATGCCCTTCGTGTGGCTGACCGTCGAAGCCCAACTGATCCCATTGCTGCCGACGACCCCCAGTGCCCCGTTACTCCTTTCGCGACAGCCCGGGGCGGGACATCGCCCAATCTGAACCAACACGCAGAAACGAAAGATGCGTAGAATAGTTATCACTCTGTTTTTCAGTCTACTGGGCACTCTCGCCTCCGCTCAGTCACACCAGCGGCTCGTTGTGACCGCCGGTGATGCCGCCACGATGGATTTCGACCCTATCACCGGCAGACATCGGGCCGGCTCGTTGATCGCCGTCGCCCGATTTGTCGAGACGTGGCGGGCAGAACTCGGAGAGACGGCCGTTTTCGCCGTAGACATTCCTCGGCGGAAGATGCCGCTCGGCGATGCGATTTATACGAGTCAGATCGACAGTACTTTACGGCAGAGGTTAATGCGTGCAGCCGGTTATGCGAGTGAGGCAGAGCAGGATTTCGTGATGGCCCTTTTCGGAGTGACCCCGACCGCTGTGGATTCGCTCGGTGAACACGAGTGGCTCGTTGTCGATCGGTATGAAATCGAAGGGCAGACGGCAGTGCGTGTCAGACGGTACGATTTTTCGGAAATTCGGCCCTCCAAAACGTTGAAAGCGCGTTTTGCAATCGATGAGAAACAGATGCGGCGGCTCTTTCTGGAGCCCGTGGCGACGCTCGACACCGCGATCACCACACGGGACGGATTTTTCGGGCCATCCGCCTTCGCCGACCTCTTTCACCGCTTTCATCAGGCCATGGCGCCCGGAGCCGACCTCTCGTTTTTTGCGCCGCCCGTGATGGATGCCACCCTGGCCGCCGGTGACTTGTCGTTGAGCGACGTTTTGCCCCTCTTTCGGTTCGACAACCGACTTGTGACCGTTCGGGTGCCCGGATGCAGGCTCAACGAGTGGATCGAAAAGATCTTCGGGATGCGCTTTTTTCGGATTTCCGGGCCTCAATCCGATCTGGTCCGGTTGCGAGTGCCCTATTATCTGCACGACGATGTCGCCGGGCTTCGGTTCCGGGTCGACCTGACCGCCCGGGCCGGACACCGCGTGACGATCTACGAGACCGAACGCGGCGAACCGTTTGACCCCGCTCGTACTTATACCCTCGTGCTCAACTCCTTTCGGGCTCGGGAACTTCAGAACGAAGGGTGGCCCGTGACCGTGGTGGCCGAAGATTACCGAGTTGCCTTGGCCTCCTGGCTGACTGCGCAGGAGACCTTGTCGCCCCGGGTACGCGACAACTGGTCGGCCGGCCCGGAACGATGGGTGCGGGCCATCGCAGCTCGCGAACGTCAGACGATTTTTCTTGCGCAGTAGCCGAAAAAGAAAAATTCCGTATCTTTAGGAATACTTTTTGTAGCCTGTTGCAATCATGATGACACGACCCATACAGATTTACTGCGAGAACAACGATACGACTCTTTATGTCGAAGAGGGCTCCACGCTGGAGCAGGCCTTGGAGATGCTGGCCCTGCGCACCGAGTCGCCCGTAATCGCCTGCTTTGCCGACAACCGGATGAAAGAGCTCAACACCCGGCTCTATTCGCCGAAAAGCCTGCGCTTTGTCGAGATGGTTTCGTCCGACGGCATGCGGGTTTATGCCCGTTCCCTCTTTTTCCTGCTGCACAAAGCCGTTTCCGACCTCTATCCGAAAGCCCGGCTGCGCGTGCTTTATACGGCCGCCCGGGGGTATTATTGCGAGATCGAGGGAGCCGGTTCCATCGGCGCCGAGCAGGTCGAAGAGATCAAGAAGCGGATGCGGACCCTCGTGGAGCTCAACCTGCCGATCGTGCGCGAAAAGCTGCTCTTTTCCGACGTCGAGAAACTTTATCGCGGCTGCGGGTTCGAGGACAAAGTCGCCTTGCTCGGGACATGGCCCCAGTGCTTCGTGACGGTCTATAACCTCGGCGGACTGCCCGGCTATTTCTACGGCGCGATGGCCGTTTCGACCGGCGTGCTGACCGTCTTCGACCTGCACGTATTCGGCGGCGGCTTCGTGTTGCAGATGCCTCGGCGCGACGACTGGACGAAAGTCGAACCGATGCGGCTCGAACCGAAACTCTTCTCCGTCTTTCAGCAAAATCAGGAGTGGTCTGATATTCTGCGTATTGCGGATGTCGGCTCGCTCAATTCGCGCGTGCTGGCCGGCGAGGCCGGCGAACTCATCAAAGTCGGCGAGGCGTTGCAGGAGAAGACCCTGGCCCGAATTGCCGACGTCATTGCCGAACGTCACCGGAAAAGTGGTCTTAAGATCGTTCTGGTGGCCGGCCCGTCATCGAGCGGTAAGACAACGCTGGCCAAGAGGCTCTCCATTCAGTTGCGGGTGCTGGGACTCGAACCGCAGACCATCTCGATGGACAACTACTTCGTCGATCGCGAGCATACCCCGCGGGACGAGAACGGCGATTACGATTTCGAATCGCTCGGCGCGGTCGATGTCGAGGCCTTTAATTCCGATTTGAACCGCCTTTTCGCAGGCGAACAGGTCGAGATGCCCAAATTCCGTTTTACGGACGGCAAGCGGTACTACGACGGAACGACCTTGCAGCTCAACGAGCGGAGCATCGTGATCGTCGAGGGGATTCACGGTCTGAATCCGGCCCTGACGCCCCATATCGAAGAGCACCTCAAGTACAAGATTTACGCCTCGGCGCTGACAACCCTTTCGTTGGACGACATGACCGTGATTTCGACGACCGATAATCGGCTGTTGCGGCGGATCGTGCGGGACAGCAAGTACCGGGGGCGTTCGGCTTACGATACGATCCGGGGGTGGGGGAGTGTTCGGCGGGGCGAGGACAAGTACATTTTCCCGTTCCAGGAGCAGGCCGACGTGATGGTGAATACCTCCCTGTTTTTCGAGATATCGATCCTGAAGAGGTACGCCCAACCACTGTTAGGGCGCGTTCCGGCCAATACGCCGGAGTTCGCGGAAGCATTGCGGCTGTCGCGGTTTTTGGACTATTTCGTCGAGATACCGGATCGGGAATTGCCTCCGACCTCGATTTTGCGCGAGTTTTTGGGTGGCAGCAGTTTCAGCTATTAGGCGCGCGGACAAGAATTGGGCCGAATTGAAAAGTGGAAATGCGTAAGCATTTCCACTTTATGGGGCATGGCCCGTGCGACCGGGTATCGGACGGAAAACCGTCGGCCGGAATTTTATCGATTCTCCGTCCGGGATACTGTGTCTCAGCGTAGTTCGGTCAATCTGGCTTCGGCTTCCCGAAACCCTTGTTCGGCGGCATGGCGATACCACTCCACAGCTTTGGCGCGGTTCTGTTCGATGCCTTCGCCGAATTCATAGCACCATCCCAAGTTGTATTGTGCTTCGACGTGACCTTGCTCTGCTGCCAATCGGTACCATTCTGCGGCGTCTTTATCATTTGGTTTGACCCCTCTGCCGTGTTTATAGCAGAGCCCGAGGTTATATTGCGCATCGGCATCTCCTTGTTCCGCCGCGAGGCGGTACCACTTCACAGCTTCGGCATCGTCCGGATGGATACCGAAACCGAAATAGTAGCAGTTGCCGAGGTTGCATTGTGCTTCGAGGTATCCTTGTTCCGCAGCGAGACGGAACCATTCGCACGCTTCCGCAGCGTCTGATTTTACGCCTTCTCCGTTCATATAGCAGAGACCGAGTCTGAACTGCGCATCCGCATCTCCCTGTTCGGCTGCCAGTCGGTACCATTTCGCTGCTTGCCGGTAGCTCTGTCTGACGCCCCGTCCATTTTTATAGCAAATACCGAGGTTGTATTGCGCATCGGCATATCCTTGTCCGGCTGCTTTGCGATACCATTTCACAGCTTCCTTGTAATCCAGTTCGACCCCCACCTCGTTCGCATAACATACTCCGAGGTTGTATTGCGCGTCAGGCAGTCCCTGTTCGGCTGCGAGGCGAAACCACTCCGCTGCTTTCGTGTAGTCCTGTTCGACCCCCAGTCCGTCCTTATAACAGTCCCCGAGGTTGAATCGAGCCTCGATATGACCTTGTTCCGCAGCGAGACGGTACCATTTGGCCGCTTCGATGTAGTTCTGTTCCATGCCCCATCCGTGGTCATAGCAGACTCCGAGCTTGAATTGCGCTCCGGCGTCGCCGGCCTCGGCGAGTTGTACGAGCTCTTGTCGTGCCTGCGCATCGCCCTCTTGGAGACGATGGTGCCCTATTTCAGATCTATTTTCCATGATTCAGGATTGTGTTTGGTATCACAGTTCGAACAGCCCCTCCGGCAGATCACCCGCCAATCGCCGCTTCTTGACGCTCGTGACTTCGATCACCCCCGCCGGAACCAACACCTCCTGCCCTTCGAAATCGACACCCAGCAGCGGATTGCCCGGATAGTCATAAAATTCCCGTACCATCCCCACCCGTCCCGAACGCTGATCCGTCAATTCATACCCGACCAACACGCTCAAATCCCCCTCTCCGTCATCCGTCCGTTCCGACCGGTCGGCAGCGGTCGGTATCCGATAAAGCGTCTTTCCGATCAACAGGCCCGTCTCCGCCGAGGTTTCGAAATCATCGAATACGATTACGCCTCGCCCTCCGCCCTGTCGCTCGAACGAAGCGACATAAAGCGGCACGGCCAGTGAATCAACCACCGTCCACAGCGGTTCGCCCCCGACCGGATCGTCCGGAAAACCGTCATAGAGCGATACGAGCAAAGTTCCGCCTCCGTCAGCCGCATTTCCGTACTCTTTTTTGATCCGCCCGACCACCCATTCGCCGCGCTGCGCCGCCGCCTCGATCGCCTTGGCGCGGGCTGTGTAACTCGAACTCTCCTCTTTTTTCATATTCGATTGATTTCGCATTTTGCCAGAAAAAGGAAACCTCGCTCCGGTATGAAGCGAGGTTTTCCATAGGGTTGTTTTGCACGGAACAAAAGTGCTCCCGGAGAAAAATTATTCCGCAGCAGCCTCTTCAGCCGCAACGACAACTTCTTCCGCAGTTTCGGCAACCGCCTCGGCAGCCTCTTCCGTAGCTTCAGCCGCCTTCGCCGCCGCAGCAGCTTCGGCCAACTTAGCCGCCAAAGCCGCAGCCTTAGCCTCTTTCACCTTCGTTTCAGCTTCCAGACGTTCCTTTGCAGTCTTCGCCTTAGCCGCATCCAGAGCAGCTTTGGTCGATGCCGTCTTGGCCTCTTTTTCAGCTTTCCATTTCGCGAACTTCTGTTCAGCCACCTCTTCGGTGAAAGCGCCTTTCCGCACCCCGCCGTTCAGGTGATGACGATACATTACCCCCTCTTTCGAAAGGATCGACCGAGCGGTATCTGTCGGCTGTGCCCCGACACCGACCCACCGCACAGCGCTCTCGAAGTTGAGCACCACGGTAGCCGGATTGGTATTCGGATTGTAAGTCCCTAATTTTTCGATAAAACGCCCGTCGCGCGGCGCACGGCTGTCTGCCACCACGATGTGATAAAAAGCATACCCTTTTTTCCCGTGACGCGACAGTCTGATTTTGGTTGACATGTTTTGATAAATTTGTTGATTGTCAATCCCTTGCCTGCCCACAGCGTTCTTGAAAAACGAACCGCGAAGAGCGAATCTTCCCCGTTCCCTGGTTTGTGCAAAACCGCCGCTGTTTCGGACAAGTGGCGCAAAGGTATGAAAAATGTTTATCTTTACCTAAAAGTTTGCAGCATTTCACGGGTATGGAGAAAAAAGCCATCTTCGCCGGGTCGTTCGACCCGTTTACGGCGGGTCATGAGAATATCGTACGGCGGGCGCTCGCGCTGTTCGACGAGGTTGTCGTGGGGGTGGGCTA
Source organism: uncultured Rikenella sp. (assembly GCF_910579375.1). Lineage (GTDB taxonomy): Bacteria > Bacteroidota > Bacteroidia > Bacteroidales > Rikenellaceae > Rikenella. The sequence continues at coordinate 23,247 of NZ_CAJTUJ010000016.1, read as the reverse complement.
CAACATCAAGAAAAAGGGACTCCTGACGATGGAGAATCGCGTCCGGCTGATTCGCGATGTGTTTCGCGACGAGCCGCGGGTACGGGTGGAGACCTACGACGGACTGACGGCCGATTTCTGTCATCGGCAGGGAATCCGCATCTTGCTGCGGGGATTGCGGTCGGTGGACGACTTCGAAAGCGACCGCACGATCGACGCCATCAACAAACGGCTGGATCCGCGGATCGAGACCTTTTACCTGCTGACGGATCCGTATCTGGGGGCTATTTCGTCGGCGGTAGTCAAGGAGTTGTATGTCCACAAAGCTGACCTCGAACGATTTATGCCGACGGGCATCGACCTCGAAAAATACTTGTAATCTATTTCTTCCGCAGTACCCTGTTCCGCCCCGGGCAACCGCGAAAGTAACAACGGCGGAGTGGCGGTCGTCGGCAGTCAGGGCTACAACTGGTCGTCTACAATTAGCAACACGAACGGCATGCTTTTGGAATTTCGTGCGCAATTCCTCATCACGAGTTACGCGATCTATCGCGCCTTCGGTTTTCCGTTGCGTTGCCTCTCGGAATAAACAGGGGCGCCCGGGCTTCCGCGAAAGAGCCGATGGCACATCGAACAACATCGGAGGAAACGGACACGTTTGGACATCTACAACCAACCAATCTTTCGGCGGATACCTGCACATCTACCTGACAGAACTTTATTCCGCAAACACTGCATACCGTGCCTACGGTTTTCAGTTGCGTTGCCTCTCGGAATAAACAGGGTGCCACTCGGCATGCGAACCGGGCAGTCGGGGTTTCAATTTAGGGTAGAGGCTGCCTGTTTTGGGATAAAGGCGGATTAGGGCAGAGGCTGTCAGTAGAACGCCCTGTGGGCGCGTTTATTCCGAGAGGCAGCGCAACTGAAAACCGTAGCCACGATTGTTCGCACTGCTGGGATTGAGGCTCGTTGTGAAAAATCCCACATGTGTACCGAGCGTGCCGCGCACCATCGGAGACCAATCGTAACCGCCGTCGCCGACACGGCCAAATATGCCCGAGGCATACAGGCGGTAGCCCGGGGCGGGCGCCGCAGGGAATCGGGCGTTTACGGTCGGACAATGCGGTTCAGGAAATCGTTCAGCGGCTTCATCAGCCGGAACAACCGCAACGCCTCCGGAATGTACTCCGGACTCGTCACCAGATCGTCCGGCAGGTGCACCCAGACATAGAAGTGGTTCAACTTCAGGTACTCCGCCGCCGGCGAGTCCGCCCGGAACCCCCGCGGGACACGCTTCAAAACCTTGTCCTCCCGACACAGATCGCCGATCTCCCTCCGGAACTCCGGCGCATGGACAATTCCGCTGAACTCCTCCCAATTCGTGTCGATCGCCTCCCGAATCGCCTTTAGCGAACCCGATTTCTCCTCCGGCATGTACAACCCGCACGAAACTACCGACATGCCGCCCGGCTCGACGTGCATGTAGTAGCCCGACAACGGACTGTGCCGCTCCCCGTCCGCGTTGAGCACCACCCCGAAATGGGTCTTGTACGGCCGCTTGTCCGCCGAAAAGCGCAGGTTGCGGTTGATCCGGTAAATCAGCTTCCGGACATCCGGATACCCCAGCGACGGGTCGAACAGATTGATTCCCTCGACCATCCGTTCCGCATTCTCCAACACGTTTTCGCGCGCCGCCTCATAACGGGCCCGATGCTCGTGGAACCACTCCTTGTAGTTGTTGCGCCGCAGATCGTCCAAAAATTCCAGTGTCGTCCGTTCGATCATAACTGTTTCGATTTTCGTTCGCGAATCCGTTCATAATGGGCCGCCCGCCGCGGATTCGTCGGGAACCACCCCTTGACGACCCGTTCCTCCTGTTCGAAAACCTCCTTGATCGTCCAGAACGACGAAAAGGCGAATACCCCCAACAGCGTCGAAACGAGGACATTGTCCGTGAGCAGCGACCCCGCCGTTCCCCCGATGCCCAATACCAGGAAAATCCACCAGCACCGCGTTCCCCAGTAATATTCCGCCCGGATCACCACCGGATGGAACAACCCGATAATCAAAAAGGTACAGATGCCGATCACCAGTCCCAGCAGCCGATAGTCTTGTAAAAAATCCATCACGATACGATCGTATTTTATGTTCGGTAAAGATAAGAAAATGCCGCGGAACGTGAAAGTTCCGCGGCCTGTCGAAGCCCCTCCGGTTCGTTAGCGATCTCCCGCCAACGCCTCCTTCAGGTCGATGCCCAGTGCGTCGGCAATGCCCTGACCGTAAGCCGGATCGGCCTTGTAGCAGTTCCGCACGTGCCGCTGTTTGATGAACAGCTCGGTCTCATCTCCCATGTGTCGCGCTGTGTTTTCGAACAGCACCTGCTGCTGGGCCGGCGTCATCAGGCGGAACAGGTTGCCCGGCTGGGTGTAGTAATCGTCGTCGTACTCCCGTTCGTCATAGTTGTAGATGTCGCCCGTCCACGAGAGCGGCGGCTCTTTTTTCGCCGGCGTATCGCGCCACTCGCCGTAGCTGTTGGGCTCGTAGCCGATCGTTGAACCGTAGTTGCCGTCCACCCGCATCTTCCCGTCGCGGTGGAAGGCGTGGAACGGACAGCGGGGTTTGTTTACCGGAATCTGTTCGACGTTGACTCCCAGCCGGTAGCGCTGTGCGTCGCCGTAGGAGAAGAGCCGCCCCTGGAGCATCTTGTCGGGCGAGAAGCCGATCCCCTCGACCACGTTCTGCGGGTTGAAAGCCGCCTGTTCCACCTCGGCGAAGTAGTTGTCCGGATTGCGGTTCAGCTCCATCACCCCGACGTCGATCAGCGGAAAGTCGCCGTGGGGCCACACTTTGGTCAGGTCGAACGGGTGGATGTGGTAGTTGCGGGCCTGCTCCTCGGTCATGATCTGGATGCGGAACTTCCACCGCGGGAAGTCGCCCCGTTCGATGGCTTCGTAGAGGTCGCGCTGGTGCGAGTCGCGGTCTTTGGCGATGATGTCGGCCGCCTCCTGGTCAGTCAGGTTTTTGATCCCCTGTAGCGTTTCGAGGTGGAATTTCACCCACGTGCGCCGGTTCTCCTTGTCGTAGAAACTGAACGTGTGGCTGCCGAACCCGTGCATGTGGCGGTACGAGGCCGGTATACCGCGGTCGCTCATCGTGATGGTCACCTGGTGGAGCGCTTCGGGCAGTAGTGTCCAGAAGTCCCAGTTGGCATTGGGGTCTTTGAGGTTCGTCCTCGGGTTTCGCTTGACGACGTGGTTCAGGTCGGGGAACTTCAGCGGGTCGCGCAGAAAGAAGACCGGCGTGTTGTTGCCGACCAGATCCCAGTTACCCTCGTCGGTGTAGAATTTGATAGCGAACCCGCGGATGTCCCGTTCGGCGTCGGCTCCGCCGCGTTCGGCGGCGACGGGCGAGAAGCGGACGAAGCAGGGGGTCTGTTTGCCGACTTCGGCGAAGATCGAGGCGCGTGTATATCGCGTGATGTCGTTCGTGACGGTAAAGGTGCCGTAGGCGCCGGAGCCTTTGGCGTGCATGCGTCGTTCGGGGATGACCTCGCGGTCGAAGTGGGCCATCTTTTCGAGGTACCAGGCGTCCTGCATCGCCATGGGGCCGTACGGGCCGGCGGTCTGGACATTCTGGTTGTCGGCCACGGGTCTGCCGTTGGCGTTCGTGAGGGTGTGTTTGTTCTTTTTCATCGGTTTTGCGATATTTGAATGTTGAAAAATTCGCTCTTGCCGGGAGAAACCGGATATTAATGTGGTGTTGGTGTGTGTGAATAGCATAGATCGTGCCAAATCGGGCAGGGTGGGGGAGAGGCTGCCTTTATTTAGGGTAGAATCGGCCAGTATTCGAGTGCCGAGCGGCACCCTGTTTATTCCGAGAGGCAACGCAACGGAAAACCGTGGGCACGGGCATCTTGCATTTGAGGATTGAGATAGATTACATTGAAATTTAAATCCACCCCGTCGATTCCACTGATCGTCGTGGAAGACCAACTGTACCCGCTGTTGCCGGTATTGCCCGGAGCTCCATCCACATGTCGGCGGTAGCCCGGGGCGGGCGAATGAAGCAGGATAGAAATCTAAAAACAGATAATGATGAGATACATGGGACTTGTATTCTTTTGCCTCCTGGGCGGAGCCCTGCTGACCAAAGCCGTCGCCCGCCGCCCGGCCCGTCCGCTGCGCATCGTGAGCTACAACGTGCGCGGAGGTATGGGGATGGACGGAACGCGTGACTACGCGCGCGCCTCCGCCGTGATTCGCGCCGCGCGGCCCGATATTTGCGCCTTGCAGGAGCTGGACAGCATGACCCGGCGGAACGGCGATACCGATGCCCTGCGGGAGTTCGCCCATCGAACCGGTCTGCACGGCACCTTCGCCCGCGCGATCGCCTATGACGGCGGTGCGTATGGCATCGGGCTCCTCTCGAAGCGGCGCCCGAAGCGGGTCGAACGGCTGCCCCTGCCCGGTCGCGAAGAGGCCAGAACCCTGATTGTAGCCGAATTCTCGGACTACGTCGTGCTGGCGACCCACCTGTCGCTGACTCCGGCCGACCAGCTGAGCTCCGTCGAGCTGATCGACAGCGTGGCCGCTTCGTATCCCGGTCGGGCGGTGTTTTTGGCCGGCGATCTGAACTGTCCGCCCGACTCCGAAGTCTTTCGCGCTCTGCGTCAGCGGTTCGTACCCCTGAACGACACGCGGCTCCCGAGCTGGCCGGCCGACGATCCGCAGGATACGATCGACTATATTTGGGGCTATACCGGTGGTGGAATCTCGTATCGGGTTTGCGACAACGGCGTGATCGACGCGCCCGACCAGTCGGATCACCGTCCCGTTTTTGCCGAGGTGACCTACGGCCCTCGCCAGCCCGACAAGGAGCGATAGCCGCAGAGGCGACACCGAAGAACTATTTCGCAGCGTATGAAAAGATTGTTTCTGAAAATTAAACAGCTCGTCCTCGACACGATTCGTTTCTTCACCTATGATATCTGGCGCATCAGCAGCATCGACGGCTCGGTGAAGCGCGTCGGACTCTACAACCTGTTGAAGAGCTTCATCCTCGCCATTCGGAACATCAGCGCCGCGCAGCTCAATATTCGGGCCGGCGCCCTGACCTACAGCACGCTGCTTTCGATCGTGCCGATTCTGGCCGTGCTGTTCGCCATCGCCCGCGGATTCGGCCTCCAGCACCTTGTCCAGAGCGAACTGGTACGCTACTTTACCGGTCAGGAGGTGATTCTGCAACGGGCCTTCACCTTTATCGACCGTTCGATCGAGTATGCCCAGGGAGGCGTTTTCGTCGGTGTCGGCGTCGTGCTGTTGCTCTACACCGTCTTCAGCCTCTTCAGCAAGATCGAGAGCAACTTCAACGACATTTGGCAGATCAAGCACGGGCGACCGTACGTCCGCCAGTTCACCGACTACCTGGCTCTGTTGGTGGTTGCGCCGGTCTTTCTGATTTGCAATGCCGGCATCTCGCTCCTGCTCGCCACCGCCGCCGGACAGGAGCATATCCTCGGATGGGCGCTGGCGCCGGTCGTGCGGGCGATACCTTATCTGGTGATTATCCTGCTCTTCGTGCTGCTTTATATGTACCTGCCCAACACGAAAGTCCGGTTCGGGAGCGCGTTGTTCGCCGGGTTGTTCACCGGCATCGCGTTCCAGATTTTTCAGGTGCTCTACATCAGCGGCCAGATATGGATTTCGAAGTATAATGCCATTTACGGAAGCTTTGCGGCGCTGCCGTTGCTGCTATTGTGGTTGCAACTCTCCTGGTTCATCTGCCTGTTCGGTGCCGAGCTGGCTTTTGCCCACCAGAATGTCAGCAAGTTCGACTTCGAACAGGAAGCCCGGCATATCAGCCGCCGGTATCGGGATTTTATTCTGTTGGCGGTGATGCGGGTGATTGTGGGGCGTTTTGCGACGGGCGAACGGCCGTATACGGCGGATCAGATTTCGGGACACTATCGGATTCCGACGCGGCTGACGGCCGATACGTTGGAGCTTTTGCTGCGCATCGGTCTGGTGGCGGAGACTCCGGTCGAGGACGATAAGGTGGTTTCGGCCTATATTCCGGCTTCGGACATCCACCGGATGACGGTGGCCGATCTTTTCGAGCGGGTGGATCGTTGCGGTTCGGAGAATTTCCGGGTCGATCTGAAACAGGATTTTTCGCGGGAGTGGGACGAGATCATCCGTCTGCGCGACGCGGTCTCCCGCAGCGGCGAAGGGGTGCTGATCAAGGATTTGTAAAGAGAGAGAGAAGAGTTCCGCTACTCCGCATCCAGTTCCGTGACGTAGCCCTCTTCCAAGAGCCACGTGCGGCCCGGATAACGCTGGAGCATAGCTTGGTTATGGGTCGAAAGGATCACCGTCCGTCCCTCGTCCGTCATGCTGCGGAAAAGCTCCATCACCTCCTCGGTCGAATCCGGGTCGAGGTTGGCCGTGGGCTCGTCGGCCAGCACGATCTGAGGATTGTTGAGCAGCGCCCGGGCAATGGCCGCCCGCTGACGCTCGCCGCCCGAGAGCTGGTTCGGGTAGGCGTGTGCCTGATGGCTCATCGACACCAGTGCCAACACGGTGTCGATCCGGTTATTGATCGCTTCGGCGTTGCGCCAGTCGGTCGCCCGCAGAACGAACTCCAGATTCTGATAAACGGTGCAGTCTTCCAGCAGTGTGGCGTCCTGAAAAACGATCCCCAGCTGTCGCCGCAGGTAGGGCACCTGCCGCCGGGTCAAAGTGTGCAGCGGAAAACCGGCGATCTGTCCGCGTCCGATGCGTAACGGCAGCTCGCCGTACAAGGTCTTCAACAGGCTGCTCTTGCCGCTGCCGACTCGCCCCACGAGGTAGATCAGCTCGCCGGGATAGGCATACAGGTTCACGTCCCGCAATACTTCCCGGCGGGCGTCTTTCTGAAAAATCACGGCGTTCGTGAGCTGTAACGAGGGTTTGTCGGACATCACCATGGCAACCGCAAAGATAAAGCATTCCTCCCGATTTTTATCCGGTACTTTTTTCTTTGTCCCTGCAGGAACCGAACCTTTCTTTCAAGAAAGGTACCCAAAGAACTTTTGCAGAGGTCGTCCCGTTGGGCCGACCACGTGTTCTCTCCGCCTTGTTTCGTTGGGCTGGGATTTTCTTGGTGGGCGCGCTAATAATAAGGCTAATACCCAAGCGCGCCCCACCGGAAATCCAGCCCAACCCAAGGTCAGACACGGCCAGAGCATCCCGTAGGGATGCGCTCTGAAGTTTGGCTTCGCCTTCCTCCTCGCCGCTCGGCAATTTGCAAACTATGTTTGCATTGCTCTCGCTGGCAGCGTCGGTTTTCTGGTTCTCTTTGTGAACAAAGAGAACAGTACCCTCCGATTCAAAGCAAGAAAACAGATACGGGATTAATTTGGCATAATTCTTGGTTTCATTATCCCGCGGAGTAATTAACCTCTGAAAGTTTAATCCTTAAAAACCTTTGAGTTATGTATTTCTTGTGGTTTATTCTGATCGGTTTGGCAGCCGGATGGCTCGCCAGTTTGATTATGAAAGGTCGCGGGTCGGGCTTCCTGCTCAACATTGTGATCGGGATCGTCGGCGGGTTGCTCGGCGGCTGGATCTTCGGTCTTTTCGGCTGGGCACCCGCCAGCCGCTTCGGCAGCCTCATCACCGCACTGGTCGGCGCAGTGGTCTTGCTTTGGATCGTCTCGTTCTTCCGCTCGCGGCGGAAAGTCTCCCGGTAACGGGCGATAGCGAAAAAAGCAGCGCGCTCCGGATCAGTCCGGAGCGCGCTCTGTTTATGCAGGTGCCATAGATGTTCATCGTTCCGGCCGCAGCAGTTGGACGAACCGCACATCTTCGTATCCCGTCCCCTCCGCCGCCCGGATCCAGGCGCGTTTCACGCCCGAGTCCTCGAATCCCGCCCGTGCGAACAGCCGCAGGCTCGCTTCGTTCGAGAGCGGAATGTCCGCCCACAACTGCCTCATCTCCAAGTGTCCGAAAGCGTACTCCGCGAGGAGCTGCAAAGCCGCCGTCGCGAATCCTTGTCGGCGCATCTTCCGTTCGTAGATCAGCATGCCGATCCCCGCCCGTCGGTGCAGCGGGTCGAAATCGAACAGGTCTGCGCACCCGATCGTCTCGCCCGTCGCCCGCAGGTCGATCATCAGCCGCATTTGCCGGGCCGCGTAGAGGTCGAGCGAGGCGTCCGCGATGAACTCCCGAATCGCCGCCTGCGAAAAAGGGCGGGTCGTGTCGCCGAGCCGCCACAGCGTCGTGTCGTTCTCCCACCGGTACATCGCCTCGGCATCCTCCGGCTCCAAGGCTCGCAGCCGAATCCGATCGTCCTGTAACAGCATGTCGCTAAGCCTTTTGGAAGGTGATCTGCGCCCACCCGTCGCGTGTGTTGGTCGCCGTCTGCACCAGCCCGTGTCGCCGGGCCGCACCGATCAGCGTGTCCGCATCCAGGTCGAGAATGCCGCTGACCAGCAGCAGTCCCCCCTTCCGTAAACCGGCGGCGTACCGTTCCATGTCGCCCAAAAGGATATTCCGGTTGATGTTGGCCAGTATGTAGTCGTAGACCTTTCCCGCCACCGCCGTCACGTCGCCCAAAATCGGACAGACTACGGTCTGCACTCCATTGGTCTGGATGTTTTCCAGACAGTTTTCGTAAGCCCACGTGTCGATGTCCACCGCGTCGACTACCACGGCGCCGCGCATGGCGGCCAGAATCGCCAGAATCCCCGTTCCGGAGCCCATGTCGAGCACCGATGCTCCGGCGAAATCCATCGCCAGCATCTGTTCCGCCATCAGGTAGGTAGTGGCGTGGTGCCCCGTGCCGAACGACATCTTCGGCATGATGACGATCTCGTGCTTGGCCCCTCCCGCTTTAGGCTCGTGGAACGGTGCACGGATGTAGCACATCCCGTCGAGGATGTCGATCGGTTCGAAACGCGACTCCCATTCGGCGTTCCAGTTCTGTTGTTCGATTTCGTTCCGTTCGTAGGGGTAGCCCTCGCGGTAGAGGAAGTTCTGGATGGCGGTATGCGTCGTTCCCTCCTGTTCCGCCGTGTCGGGAATGTAGCCCTTCACGCTGCCGGCCCCCGGCATGAAGCCGTCGGGCAGGTAGTCCGAGAAGCTCTCGAATCCCAGTTCGGCCAGCTCGGCCACGACGATCTCCGCCTCGTCCGGGCCCGGTACCTGAATGTTGTATTCGATATAATTCATCCTTTTGGGTTTAAAAACTTTGCATGTTCGGAAAGGGGCGTGTCCTGTTTATTCCGAGAGGCAACGCAACTGAAAACCGTAGCTACGACTCTCTGCATTGGACGGAGCGACGTAAGGCATATTGAGCACCAGACGTAATGCATACGTGTTGCCGTTGGGCACCGACGCAGACCAGACTGTACCTTCGTCACCGATGGCGTACAGCGCGCCCGTGTTGTGGCCGCAGTAGCCCGGGGCGGGGTCGGCTTCCGATTCGTCAAATCCCGAAAAGCCACCCTTCGATCACTTCCCAAATCTCGGCCTGCACCTCCTCGCTCTGCGTCTTGATCCGCGCCCGATGGCTGCCGCCCGGTTCGACGAAGAGCTTCATGTTCGTCTTCCCCTCGAAGAGGGTCGAGTCGGGCATCGCCGCGCTCCACGGGTCGTTCTCGCCGTAGATGCAGATCACCTTCGGGTCGTTCGCCTTGTAGAACGAGACGATCCGGCGCGAGAGTCCGTCGCTGAACCGGATATTCCGGGCATCGTCCGGCAGCATGATCCGCGGCAGGTAACCCCTGGCGTCCCGAATCGAGAGCAGCCCCTCGAACGGGGCCGTGTCGTAGCCGTAGTAGCCCAGCTCCCGTTGTGCCTGCACGAAGAACGACGGTTCGTCGTTGATGGCGAAGTAGTCCGGCGAGACGATCGCGATCAGGTGATCCAACAGCTCCTGATGCGGCGAGTCCGGCGCCGGAATCAGGCTCGTCGCCGTCCCCCACTGCCAGATCGAGAAGGGGTATTCCAGCACGCAGAGGTCGAACACCTCGTCGATATTCGTCCGGAACGTATAGCTTTTCGACTTGCAGTATTCGTCGAAGAGCGGCACCAGCTCCTTCCGCCGCTTGAGCACCTCGGTCTGGAACTCCCGGATCGTGGCCCGCTCCTCGTCCGTCCCGACCCGGTCGAGGAACGGTTCGTGCCGCCCGTCCTCGACGCCGAAGCAGACCGGCCCGACATAAGCCACCGTCACGTCCACATCCTCCGGATAGTACATCCGGTAGATCAGCGAGTTTTCGCCCCCTTTGCTCACTCCCGTCGCCACCCACTTCTCCGGATAGATCTCCCGCAGCGCCTCCCGCACGGCGTGCAGGTCTGCCGCCGCCTGTTCGGCGTTCAGGTAGTGCCAGTTCCGCGGCTCGGGAGTCGATTCGCCGAAATACCGGTGCTCCACGAAGACCTGATTCGCGTTCAGGTGCTCCGAAAGCTCCTCGCGATACCGCGTCCCCACGGCCCTTGCCCCGCCGTATCCCTCGGTCACTAAGACCGTCGGCCGGTCGAAGCCGGTGTGCGCCACCACGAAACGCTGTTCGAAATGGCCCTTCCCCGGTCGCCGGTGGTCGAGCGGCTGTTCGAACATCACGGCGTACCGCTCTTCGAAAAGCCCTTTCTCTAACTCCTCGACCGACACGACGCCCTTCAGGGCGATCAGCCGGTCGTACAGCTCCGTGGCCCCCGCGAAGGTCAGCCCCGCCAGCAGCAGGGCGAAAAATGCGAAAGTAAATTTCAGGTATCTCATGGGATTCAAATTATTATTTCCTGATTTCATCGTACAGCCGCAGGAACGTTTCCGTCAGCGCCTCCCACCCGAAGCGGCGTTTTTCGACGGCGATGCGTGCCCGAAACTCCGCCGCCTTATTTTGGGTGTAAAAGTCGGCGATCGCCCGGGCGATTCCTTCAGCCGACACCGACGTCACGTAGCCCACCTCGCCGTCCGGCACGATCTCGGGCAGACCGCCCACCCGAGTCACCACCATCGGCACTTCGAAATGATAGGCCACCTGCGTCACCCCGCTCTGCGTGGCGCTCCGGTAAGGCTGCACCACCAGATCCGAGGCGCAGAAGTAGTTCCGCACCTCCGTCTCCTCGATATACCGGTCGTGGACGACCAGATCGTCCGGGCCCAGCCCCAGACGCCGGATCAGTGTCTCGTATTTCTCCCGATTCCCGTAGTATTCGCCGCTGATCAGCAGCTTCCGCCCCTGCGTCCCGCCCTGCGCCTTGAGTCTGGCCCACGCTTCGAGCAAGAGGTCGAGCCCCTTGTAGTCGCGGATAAAACCGAAAAAGAGGACGTAGTCCGCCGCCGGATCCAATCCCAATGCCGCGCAAGCCTCCGCCTTCGGAATCGTCGGCCCGTAGGTGTCGTAGATCGGGTGGGGCGACATGGCCCGCACGCCCCGATAGGCGAACGAGTCGAGGTCGCGCCCCACCTCGTCCGACATGTAGACGACGCCGTCCGTCCGCCGCAGGAAGTAGCGGGTCAGTGTCCGGTCGCCGAGACGATGTTCGTGGGGGACGATGTTGTCCGTCAGCGCGATGATCCGCGTCTGCGGCGACCGCCGCCGGACGGTTCCGGCGATCGTCCCCAGCGACGGCCCCATGAAGGGCATCCAGAAGCGCGGAATCACCAGCTCCGGCCGCTCGGCGGCAATCTCGCGCCCCACCGCCGGCCAGTTCAGCGGGTTCACCGAATTGATGCGCCGTTCGATGGCGAGCCCCTCCGGAGCCGCCATCCGGGTGTACTGCGTCTCGCCGGGGAAGAGAAATGACGGGTATTGCAGCGTGAAGTTGACGATCTTCACGTCGTGTCCCTCGCGGGCGAAGGCCGAGGCCAGCGTCTCGTCGAACTTGGCGATTCCTCCCCGGTAGGGATGGGCCGGCCCCAGGATGCGGATTTTCATGGCGTGCGTCTCTGCTGAAAAAGTATGCTAATATACGAAAAAGGTGTTATATTTGGTTGCCCGAACGAACCCGGGTTGTTAAAAATCGAAACGAACGCTATGAAAACGGACATCGAAATCGCCCGGTCGGTGCGGATGAAGCCGATCGCCGACATTGCCCGCCAGATGGGCATCGACCCCGAAGACCTCGAAATGTACGGAAAGTACAAGGCCAAGGTGCCGCTGAAATACATCGACCGCCGGCGGAAAAACGACTCGCGGCTGATTCTCGTGACGGCCATCTCGCCCACGCCGGCCGGAGAGGGGAAGACCACTGTCTCGATCGGGCTGTCGCAGGCGCTGAACCGGATCGGGAAACGCTCGTGTGTCGTCCTGCGCGAACCGTCGCTCGGGCCGGTCTTCGGCATCAAGGGCGGAGCGACGGGCGGAGGCTTCTCGCAGGTTTTGCCCATGGAGGAGATCAATCTCCACTTTACCGGCGACTTCGCCGCGATCGAGAAGGCGCACAACCTGCTGGCCGCGTTGATCGACAATAATTTGCAAAGCAAAACCCGCTCGTTGGGACTCGACCCGAGGACGATCTCCTGGAAACGGGTGATGGACATGAACGATCGGGCATTGCGCGACATGGTGATCGGGCTGGGCGGGACGACCGGCGGGGTGCCGCGCGAGACGGGGTTCGATATCACGGCGGCGTCGGAGGTGATGGCGATCCTCTGTCTGGCTTCCGGGCCGGCCGACCTCAAACGCAGGCTGGGGAATATCTTCGTCGGCTTTACGTATGATAAAAAACCGATCTACGCGCGGGATCTGCATGCCGAAGGGGCGATGGCGGCACTGCTGAAGGATGCCATCAAGCCCAATCTGGTGCAGACGATCGAGGGGACGCCGGCGTTGATCCACGGCGGGCCGTTCGCCAATATCGCCCAGGGGACGAATACGGTGCTGGCCACCGAGATGTCGCTTTCGTTGACGGACTATACGGTGACCGAGGCGGGTTTCGGCTGCGACCTCGGGGCGGAAAAGTTCCTCGACATCAAGTGCCGGGCGGCGGGGCTGGCTCCGAACGCGGTGGTGCTGGTGGCGACGGTGCGGGCGCTGAAATATCACGGAGGGCAGCCGCTGGCCGAGCTCAAGACGCCGAATGTCGAGGCGCTGGAGCGGGGCATCGAAAACCTTCAGAAGCATATCGAGAACGTCGGACTGTTCAACCTGACGCCGGTGGTGGCGATCAACCGTTTCGTGACGGACAGCGACGAGGAGTTGCAGTTCATCAAGGATTATTGTACGATGCGCGGTGTGGCGTGTGCGGTGGCGAACGTCTGGGGCGAGGGCGGAGCGGGGACGGAGGAGCTGGCGCGGCTGGTGGTCGAGGCGACGGAGTCGGGCCGGACGGATTTCCAGCCGCTCTATCCGTTGGACGAGTCGGTGGAGAAGAAAATCGAGACGGTCGCGCGGGGGATTTACGGGGCGGACGGTGTCGAATACACGCCCAAGGCGAAACAGGCTCTGAAGCGCATTGCGGATTTGGGCCTCACGGGGCTGGCGGTCTGCATCGCCAAGACGCAGAAGTCGCTGTCGGACAATCCGGCGCTTTTGGGTCGGCCGCGTGGTTTCACCATCACGGTACGGGACATCGAGATTGCGGCGGGGGCGGGTTTTCTGGTGCCGATCACGGGCGAGATCATGCGGATGCCGGGTCTGCCGGAGGTGCCGGCGGCCGAGGCGATCGATATCGACGACGAGGGCAATATCTCGGGTCTGTTCTGACGGGGCCGGATTCAGAGGGAACCGGTGGTTTTTATCGGGAGAGGCAGCCTGCATGTGCGCAGGCTGCCTCTCTTTTTTGCTCTTTGTCGAGGCTGTCGGTTGCTTGGGGCGGAGGTTGTCCTTTGGTATTAGGGTAGAGGCTGGCGGTTGTTAGGGGTAGCTTTTAGGGTAGAGGCGGCCCGGTTATTGAGGTAGAACCCTCTGGGGTAGAGGTTGCCAGTAAGACGCCCAGTGGGCGTGTTTATTCCGAGAGGCAACGCAACTGAAAACCGTAGGTACGGTAATCCATTCCGCTGGAATAGACTCCCGGCATGCTGAAACTTAGGTAGAAACTGTGCGGAGTGCCTGAGTCGGAGCAGGAGGAAGACCAATTATAACCGCCATTGCCCACGCCTATCGTTGTGCCCGAGGTGTAATAGCGGAAGCCCGGGGCGGCGAGGCCGGATCATGCGGCATGCCAGACCTTTCATAAGGTCTGGCGTGCTGTCAGGATATGCTCGGAAACCGGTTACGGCCGAAGTCGGATCGGCTCTCCTTTCCGGGTCTCGATCGTCCAGACTCCGCCGTCGAGCGTCGCCGACACCGCACCCGACACGCACGGCGTAGAGTTTGCCGGGAAAGGATTCGCCAGTCTCAACGTACCCCCCATCGTCGGGTCGATCGTTACCTCCGTTATGTGGCCGCCGGTCATCGTCGCCGAGATCAGGAAAGCCCCCTGAGCCCGCAAATCGCGGAACGAGACGTCGCGCCACGAAGCCGGTATGGCCGGAAAGATCCGCACGATCCCCGTGTGGCTCTGCAACAGCATCTCCTGAATGCCCGCCGCGAAGGCGAAATTCCCCTCCAGCGTGAACGGACGATACGTAAAGTTGCTCTTTCCCGTGCCGTTCTGCTGTCCGTTGGCGTGGAACGTGTTGGGCAGACAGAAGTAATCGGCGAAATCCCGCAACGCCGTAGCCGCTCCCTCGCCGTCCAGCGCCCGGGCTTTCATGTTCGCCAGCCAGCAAAAGGTGTAGCCTACCCACCAGTCGCTCCCGTGTTCGTCGAGCCGAGCGATCGTCGCCCGCACGATCCGTTCTTCGTCCGCCCCGCGTGTTACGTCCAGCAGCGAGAGCGGATGGATCGCCAGTGCATTGGAAAAATGGCGATGCGACTGGTCGTAAGGGTGTCCGGCGGCAAAGGTCAGCGCACCCGTCGAATCGAGGTCGAACGGCGGAAGTTCCGCCTCCAGCGCGGCCCAGTGCGCCGATTCATCGGTCAGCTCCAGCGTGGCGGCCATCTCCGAAGCCTCGCGGAACGCACTCTTGAGTAAAGCCAGGTCGTAGTTCGTGATGGTCGGGAACCACGCCTGAGGCGTGTTGTCGTTGATCTCCGGACTCGAACTGATGCGCAGTGTCCGTTCTCCCCGCTCGTTTTTCACCGTGATCCGTTCGAGGAACGCGGCCACCTCCCGCAGATACGGATACCCCATCTCGCGCAGGAAATCCGGATCGGCCGAGTATTTCCAGTGCAGGTAGAAGTGATGTCCCAGCCAGGCCGAGACCGTCTGCGACAGTGCATATTGTATCCATCCCCCCATCGGCTCTCCCTTGATCGTCGCCACGCCCGGCACGTTGAGACCCTCGCAGCCGAAGTACCGGCGCGTGTACTCCCGGTTGATCCCGCGCTGATCCCAAAGGGTTTGCAGGTAGCCGAACCCCTCGTCCAGATGATTGCCGGTATAACAGGGCCAGTAGCTGAGCTGCGTGTTGAGGTCGTGGTGTACGTCCCCTTTCCACGGCGGCAACAGACCGTTGTCGGCCGTCCAGACCCCTTGCAACGGGATGATCGGCGAGTTGCGGCGCGTTACGCACCCGAATTTGTACATCTCGTTGGCGTACTGCCGTTCGAGTACCTTGTCCGGCAGCGTTACGGACGAACGGTTCCAATACTCCGTCCACCATTTCCGGTGGCTCTCGTAATCTTTCCGGATCCCGCGCCGCAAGGCTGCGGCCGCCCGTTCGCCGGCCTCCAGTTCATCGGCCGACACCGAACCGGAGGTGGTAATCGACCACGCTCCGACCAATCGGCCCTCCGCGAAGCGGTATTCCACCGCCACATCGTAGTAAAAATCGCCGTATCCCGGCTGGCGATAGCGGATCGTTCCGCCGTCCGCCCGCTGTTCGTGTTCGACTCGACCCTGCTCGTACCCCAACCGGCGCAGATCATGCCCGCCCACCGGGCTGGAGGCGGCCAACTCGCCCTCCAAACGATACCGCGGAGCGATCACCTCGGGCAACACCTCCGGCGTAATCCCTTCGAAGCGGAACCAACCGACCGGTTCGGTGGCGCTGACGAAACTTTGCAGCGACGCCCCTCCTTCCCACTCCACCTCGGCCAGCGCGTCGGCCAGTACGAGCCGTGCCGACCGCACCGGCCCCAGGCTCCGCACGTCGAACTCGACGGCCGCTCCCGGAATTTTGGACGGAGCGGCCTGCCGGTCGTACGGCTCGTCGAACTTGCGTTGCACGGCGCTGTAGTTTCCCGTTTTCCACTGGCGATAGACCCAGTCGAAACTGAACCGATCGCCCGACAAACTGTCCGTCGGTCGAGTATCCCACAGGTCGATTCGGTCGAGCGACATCCGCAGCATCGAATCCCGTTGCCAGATCAGTTCGCCTACGAAAGCGTTCCCCAGCGGCAACGCTTCGTCCCAGCTCGCGGCCAGCCGGTCGAATACTAAGTCGTGCGCTCCTGTTTCGGCTGGTAACCGGTTCTCTTTCGACCCGCAGGCCGTGCATAGCATCATGCCGCCCAGCAGCAGACCGAGGATTCGGATGTGTGTCATCGGTTTGGATTTTATCGAAGTTCAAAAATGATTTTCCCGTTCAGCGTGTCGCCCGGGTTCACTCGGATGCGGTCGTCGGTGAACGGAGCCGAGTAGAACGGTTCGGCTCCGCCGTTGTTGTAGTCGGCCGCGAGCATCTGGATGCGTCCGTCCTGGAACCAACAGCGTAAGGCCTGTCGCCCGTCGCCGTGCAGCACGATCCCGTGCTGCCGGTCGTCGGTCAGCGAGGCGCGGCGGATGTTCCGGCGGGTCGAACGGAAATCGACCGAACCCATCGGGTTGGCATCCTCTTTCCAGGCTCCTTGCGGTACCTCGCGCCATGCCTCGACCTCGTACAGAGGCCGGGCGTTCAGCCGTGCAGTCCCCTCCGGTCGGGCGATGTCCCACTCCGGATAGACCGAGAAGTCGGCATCGCGTTCCCACGACAGCAATTCCATCGTTTTCGGCAACTGCATCACCAGTCCGTACTGCCGCGGATCGACCGCCTTGGCCACCGTGATTGCGTACTCGGTCTCGATCTTTCCGTTCGGCCGGATGTGGTAGACGATTCGTCCCCGGTCGCCGCCGAGGTAGGCCAGCTCGGTCTTGACTTGGATCCCTCCGTCGGCCTCTCGGCTATGGCGGAAATCCGTCGCGTAGAGTACCGGACTCGGGTAACTCTTTTTCGGATACAGTTCGTTCTGGTAGGTCTCGTTCGCTACGTTGGGTTTGTCGCCGTTGTCGGCGTTCATCGTCACGAGGCTGAAGGCCGGACCCTGCAGCAACAGGGCCGTGGTGTCGATGGCCGCCCGGGTCATCAGCCCGGTCGTCTTGCTGAAAACCAACGTGTAGCGGTGTCCGTCGTTGCCTGTGCCCGTGACGGTCAGCGCGTCGGGTGTCTCGTTCGTCTTCCAGGGAATCGAAAGATGGTTCGTCGCGACCGTTACGCGGTCTCCCGGGAAGAGCTCTTCGGCGCAGACATATCCCTGCGGCCCCGTTACACGCAGGTAAATATCCTCTCCGGTTGGCGCCGGAATCAGAATCCGCCCCCGGCCGCGCGCCGGAATCCGCGAGACGATCGGACGCAGCGTGCCTCCGGCCGGTCCCGCCTCGATCCGCACGCGGTCGAACCCGATGAAGTCGTACCGGTTTTCGACCGTCAGCTTGATTCCCTCGGCCGTCCGCCGCTGTTCCACGATGCGGAACGGGGTGTAGGCCCGTTTCATGGCTGTGTATTCCGGTTTCGGACGCCGCCAGCCGTCGACCGGCCCCCAAGGCCCGTAGCCGACGATCCGACCGTCGGGCAGATGGAAGGTGTCGTCGATGCCGCTCCACAGCGCTCCGCCGAGGCAGCCCGGATGGCGATAGATGGTGTCGTAAAGTTCGACCAACGGCCCGCCGAACGCCGCCCGGATCCCCGGATCGGTCGTCAGCTCGGTGCGGTTGTAGCAGCTCAGGTGGGCATATTCGCCGAAGAGCACCGGCCGCGACATGGTGTCGCAGGCTGATACGGCGCCGATCCACGGGTAGTGGAAATTCCACAGGTCGGCCCGGTTGCCGCCGTTGTTGTAGCCGCCCCAGCACTGGTCGTGGAAGCTGAACGGACGGCTCGGGTCGATCCGCTTCACCGAGTCCAGCACAGACTGCCACAGCGGCGACCAATAAGACTCGTTCCCCAAAGACCAGAGGATGACCGACGGGTGGTTCCGGCCGGCCTGGATGTTTTCCACGTTGGCCTGAATCATGTAGGGCAGGAAGCGTTCGTCGCGGTAGTCCCAGTGGTTCCAGATGGGCGACGCGCCGTGCTGGATCCAGCAGAGGGCCGACTCGCTCTCGACGAAGAGACCCAGCTCGTCGCAGGCGTCAAGAAACTCCTCCGACGGCGGGTAGTGCGACGTGCGGATGTAGTTGCAGTTTCCGGCCTTGAAGAGTTCGGCATCCTGCCGGCACAGCTCCGGCGTGCCGCTCCGCCCGCGCAGCGGATGCACCTCGTGGCGGTTCACGCCGTGCAGCTTGACCGGACGGCCGTTCACCAGCAGCCGGTTCCCCTCCACCTCGACCTGCCGCATCCCTACGCGCTGTTCGTTGGTCTGCACCTCCCGGCCGTCGACGGAGAGGGTCGTGGTCAGCGTATAAAGCTCCGGCGACTCCGGATTCCAGAGCCGGGCGTTCCGCACGGTCAGCGCAGCAGAGACAGACCCGTCGGCCGGTAACGGCCGTTTCGTCGCCGCGACCCGTTTCCCGGCCGCGTCTCTCAACGTGTATTCGACGGTCGCTGTTCCGCTTCCCTGCACGATGTCGGTCGCGATGTGCAGCGTGGCATGCTTATAGGATTTGTCGAGGGTCGTCGTGAGGTCGGTCGAGGCGATGTGTCTCGCCGGCAGGGCGAACAGCGTGACTTTGCGCAGTATGCCGCCCACCGTATGGGCTGCATACTGCGACAGGCAGCTCAGCCGGTCGGAGATGGTCTGGGCCTGCACCTCGACGGTCAGGGTGTTCTCCCGCCCGGCCTCGACAGCTTCGGTAAGGTCGAACTCGAACGGCACCATCCCGCCCTCGTGCTCGCCGACCGGCCGGCCGTTCACCTGCACCGCGGCGTGCGAGCTGACGCCGTCGAAACGCAGCTTGATCCGCTCTCCCTGCCAGTCGTCGGGCAGGCGGAACCGGGTGGTGTAAACCGCGGTCTCGCCTTCGCCGATCTCGAAGCCCTGCATGGCCCATTCGCCCGGGACTTCGATCGTCGAGGCGGGCCCGGTGGCGGTGCGGAGATTCCACGTGCCGTTCAGCGAACGGACCGGTTCGGCCACGCCGGTCACCGCCGCAGGCCGGGGCGACAGGGGCGGTAAAGAAACGCGTGCGAAAATTGCCGTTACCGTGAGGGCAAGTAACAGGAAGATACTGGTGATTTTTTTCATCGGTCGTTTGGGTTTTTAGGTTCGGTTCTGAATCGGTACAAAATTACGGAATGAACCCGGAACGGTACCGTGTTCGGAAGGGGAATGCGGGTAGGTTCGGGTATGAAACCGGCGAAAATGTGTACGAAACGGAACTCTCCGGGCAGCTCGCGTGTCTATCGGGTCAGGCTTTTGGGCGACCGCCCGGTCTGCCGCCGGAAGACGCGGGCGAAGTACTGGGGCGACTGGAACCCGCAGGCGAAGGCGACCTCTTTGACCGACATCTCGGTGTTCCGGAGCAGATCGGCGGCGCGGTCGATCCGGAACCGGGTCAGGTATTCGAGCGGCGAGAGGTTCAGGTTCCGCTCAAAGAGCTTGCGCAGGTAGCGGGGGCCGATTCCGGCTCCGGAGGCCAGCTCGGTGATCGAGAGCGGCTCGGCGAAACGGGTGTGGATCGCCGTCAGGACGGATTGCATGGCCGGGTCGGAACCGATCGAGAGGGAGGTGCGGGTCAGGTAGCGGCGCAGCAGGATCAGCAGTTCGGTGTAGTAG
The DNA here is from genome assembly GCF_910579375.1 of uncultured Rikenella sp. Classification (GTDB taxonomy): domain Bacteria; phylum Bacteroidota; class Bacteroidia; order Bacteroidales; family Rikenellaceae; genus Rikenella. The sequence goes on along the minus strand of NZ_CAJTUJ010000016.1, from coordinate 3,323 downwards.
AGTAGCACCAGGGGGCCGTAGTCCTCCTGCCGCTCGTCGAGCTCGTTGACGATCCGCTGCACGGCGCGCATGATACGGAGGTTGTTGGCGATGCGCGTCACGCCGCTTTCGCTGTCCGGAAGCGGCGGAAGGATCTGGTCGGACGGGCCGAAGATGTCTGGGTGGAATTCGAGCTGGAGGAGGGTCGCTCCTTCGGAGCCGGCCTCGAAATAGTGTTCGGCATCCGAGCTGATGAGCATCGTTTCGTCCTGTCTGAAACTGGCGCTTCCGTGGGCCAGCCGCAGGATGCAGTTGCCCCGTTTCACGTAGTTGATCTCGATGCGGCGGTGGCGGTGCGGCCCGTAGGTCTCGTACGGATGGAACGAGATGAGGCGCGAGACTTCGGCCAGCCGGCTGTTTTCCGGGCTTTCGGCGACTGTTCGCAGGATTTCCCGGACGGAAGAGGCGGAGAAGGAGGCGCTCATTTCGCGATGTCTTGGTTGTCGGTCGTTTCGCGGCGCAGCACCAGCAGGTCGATCTCGGGCCAGGCGCCGAACCGAAACGGAATCGCGCCGCCCAGCCCCAACGAAACGAAAAGTTGCCGGTCGCCTTCGCGATACAGCCCGCCCCACTCCGGATAGCTCCACCGCGAGGGCGAAAAACGGCCTACCTTCAGCTGCATGGCGTGGGTGTGGCCCGAAAGGGTGAGCTGGATGTCGCTCGCGGGAAGCACCTCGCGACGCCAGTGGCTCGGGTCGTGGCTCAGCAGAATCTGGAAAACACCCTTCGGCACGCTGCGCAGTGCCCGAGGAAGATCGCCTCGCGAAGGGAAGGGAGGCCGGCTGTCGTTCTCCACGCCGATCAGGGCGATGCTGTCCCTGCCCCGATGCAGCATCCGGTGTTCGTTCAACAGCAGGTTCCAGCCCATCGCCCGTTCGTGGTCGATCAGTACCGCATGGTCGCGGGCCGCTTCGTGCGGCCGGTCGAGCCGTCGGTAGGTGCAATAGTCGTGGTTCCCGAGCACCGAATAGACTCCGTCCGGTGCCCGAAGCCGGGACAGAACGTCGAGGAACGGGTCGAGCTCATCGGACGAGAGATTCACTAAGTCGCCCGTGAAGACGATCAGATCGGGGTGCAGCCCGTCGACCCGGTCGACGAGCCGGGAAAGGTAGGTCGTATCCTTGCCGTACGTTCCCACGTGCAGGTCGGAGAGGTGGACGATGCGATAGCCGTCGAATGCCGGGGGCAGGGCGGCTGAAACCACGGTGGTCTCCTGGATGACGAGCCGTTTCCAGCCGCGGGCGAAACCGTAGTAAGAGGCTACGCAAACCCCGACCGCTGCGACGATCCCGACGACTGTCCCGACCCGTCCGGCATGCGGTACGAGCAGCCCGATGCCTCGCCCCGCCAGCGAACAGAGAGATAAAACCGCTTTCGGCGCGGCGATGCACATCAGCAGGCCGAAGAAGAGGCGGACGCTCCCCTCGGGCCACACGCCGCCCAGCCAGCAACCCAACGCAACGAAGGCCAGCGCGGTCGGTGCCCAGTAGGCGATCGTCCACCGTCCGCCCGCGACGCCGCGCACGTAGGTGAGCCAGATATAAAGGTCGGGAAGCGTCAGCAGAAGCAGAAAAAGGACGATGAAAAGAGGTATCATACGGAAAGGGTGTCTTATTTTATTGAATGCTAACGTCCGGCGGCCGGTTTTATTTTATGGAAGGGGCGAGATGCCGTCATCGGAGGAGGAGCTGTCGGACGGGGCGTTCGGACTGTAAATGTAGTCTCTTCGTTCGGAATCTGGCAGCGAACGGGCGCAAAAGCAGAAACGGGGAGCTCTGTGTGGCACGTCGTTTGCGAGACAAGTCTCTCGAATGATTATCATAACCCCTATGAAAAAGCACCTTTTACTCTCCGCCCTCGCCTTTTTGGGGCTCTTCGCCTCTGAGGCGTTCGCCCAGAGCGCTCCGAAACACCGGCTTGCGAAACTGCCCTACACGCTCGACGCGCTCGCGCCGAAGATGAGCCGCGAAACCCTCGAATTCCACTACGGAAAGCACTATCAGACCTACCTCGACAACCTGAATGCCCTGATTTCGGGGACACCGTATGCGACCCTCTCGTTGGAAGAGCTCGTCCGCAAAGCGCCCGAGGGGCCGATCTTCAACAACGCAGGCCAGGCGCTGAACCACGAATTGTTCTTCCTGGGCCTCTCTCCGACGCCGCAGACCCGGCCTTCCGGAGCGCTGGCGGAGGCGATCGACCGTGATTTCGGCTCGTTCGACCAGTTCAAGGCCCAATTCACGAAAGCCGCAGCGGGACTTTTCGGTTCGGGCTGGGCGTGGCTGGCGACTGACCGGGAGGGCGGGCTCCGCATCACGACCGACGCCAATGCGGGTAATCCGTTGCGCTACGGTCTGACGCCGCTGCTGGGGTTGGATGTCTGGGAACATGCCTACTACCTCGACTATCGCAACCGCCGGGCGGAATATATCACCAACTATTGGGATTTGGTGGATTGGAAGACGATCGGTCGGCGTTACGATCGGCGGTAAGTCCGCAGCGAACGCACGACCACCGACCAGCAGCCCGAGCGTTAAGTAACGCTCGGGCTGCTGCTTCTGGTTTGTTGTCCTCGCCGCCCCGGGCTACCGCGACAACGGTGCGGGCGCACTGTGGCATCTCTGTAATGCCGGATGTAGTTGGTCTTCCACTGTTAGCGGAATTCGCGGATATTTCCTATGGTTTCATGCACAAGATGTTCTACCTAACCGTATATACAGTCGCGCCTTCGCTCTTCAGTTGCGTTGCCTCTCGGAATAAACAGGTGCCGCTCGGCACGCGAAAACCGGCAGCCTCTACCCCAAGTAACTGGCCGCCTCTACCCTATTTTGAGTTGAATCCTGCGGTTCGAAGAACCGCGCGGGCCGGACGCCTGCCCACGGGAGGCCCGCAAACTCACGATGTTCGTTGCGTTCCGCCCGGGCGTCCAACCCGCCCCAAAGCACAGCCAATGCTCTGCCCCAATTCTGTCGGGTGCGGGCTGCGGCGTCCGGCCCGCGACCCAAAAGATCGCAGAAGCAGTGCCTTGTTCGCCGTCCCATTCTGCGAGGTTCGTCCTCGGCGCGCCCCCCACGCGCCGCTGATGCGTCGCCCTCGCCGAGGACGGCGACCTAAAGGTCGCACAAGCACTGCCCAAAGCACGCCCCAGTTCTCCGCCCCGTGTCAGCCTCACTGCGGCTCCGCTGACGCTCCGCCACTGCCGTCGCCCGCGGGGATTTCATCTCGATTTTGCTCACCGCAAAACGAGTGAAATCCCCATTTAAGCGGGCGGGCGACGGGAGTTT
>NZ_CAJTUJ010000015.1 GCF_910579375.1 uncultured Rikenella sp. | reverse complement strand
TTAAGCGCGCCGCGCCGGAAAACCACAGCCCAACGAAACAAGGCGGAGAGAACCCGTGGTCGTCCCACCGGGACGACCTCTGCAAAAGTTCTTTGGGTACCTTTCTTGAAAGAAAGGTACGGTTCCAGCAGGGTAGACACAGCAACCGAATGGTTTATTTAACCTCCCATGTTTCGCCGCTGTGCAGCAGCTGATCCATGTTGAAAATCTTGGCCCGCATCCGAACCTCGATCAACTGATCCCGCACTTGGTCGTCATACGTATGGTCTTTCACCGCCCGGATCACCCCGAGAGCCACCGGCATATCCGGCGCTTTCATGTTCACCAGCATCATGTGAATCCCCGGATTCGGCTCATGCGCATTGTGCACCAAGATATCCGCCCGGGTAATCCCGTTTTCGCCGATCTTCACGACTTTTAACTTCAGGCCGTCCAAAATCAGCCCCTTGTCCCGATTCTTCCCGAAAATCATCGGCTCACCGTGACGGAGTACAATCGTGCTGTCCTCCCGCACCTCCTTATTCAGGAAAGCGTCGTAAGCCTTATCGTTGAAAATCACGCAATTTTGCAAAATCTCCACCACCGAAGCGCCATCGTTTTTCGCCGCAGCCACCAGACAGTCTTTCGTCAGATTGACATCCACGTCGATCGTCCGCGCAAAGAACGTCCCCCGCGCACCCAGTACGATCTCACCCGGCGAAAACGGGTGTTCCACCGTGCCATACGGCGAAGTCTTCGTCACCTTTCCCAGCGGCGACGTCGGCGAATATTGCCCCTTCGTCAAACCGTATATCTGGTTGTTGAAGAGCATGATATTGATGTCGATGTTCCGACGGATGGCGTGAATGAAGTGGTTCCCGCCGATCGCCAGCGCATCGCCGTCTCCCGTCACCTCCCATACCGATAACGTCGGATTCGCCACCTTCACCCCCGTGGCAATCGCCGCCGCCCGCCCGTGAATCCCGTGGAACCCATAGGTGTGCACATAATACGGAAACCGCGACGAACAGCCGATCCCCGAAACGAACGTAAACCGCTGATGCTGATAATTAAGCTCTTCGGCCACCTCCGGCAACGCTTTGGTCACCGCGTTCAGAATAAAGTGGTTGCCGCAACCCGGACACCATTTGACCTCCTGGTCGCTTTTGAAATCCTGTGGAGTATATCGTACCATGATCTTTTACTGCTGTTTCGAACGCGCTAAGCGCGGGTGAGTAATGTGTCGAAATGGTCGGTCAGTTCGACTACCGTGAACGGTAGCCCCTGCACCTTGTTGTACTGTTGGAAATCGATATGGGGGAAATTCATCCGCAGGTAGTTGGCGAATTGTCCCATGTTCAATTCGCAGACGACGATCTGCTTGAATTTCGAAAAAATCCCCTCCGTCCCTTTCGGGAGCGGATTGATGTAGCTGAAATGGCAGTGCGAGACGCTTTTACCCTCGGCCCGCATGGCATCCACCGCCGTGCGAAGCTGTCCATAAGTACCGCCCCAGCCGACCACCAGCAGGTCGCCGCCGGTCGAATCGCCGTACACCTCCTGTTCCGGGATGTAGTTGGCCACGCGAGCCACTTTTTCCGCCCGCAACTCCACCATTCGCTGGTGGTTTTGCGGGTCGTGCGACAAGCAGCCGATGCAGTCCTGTTTTTCCAACCCGCCCAATCGGTGTTCGCACCCCGGCGATCCCGGTAAAGCCCAGCTCCGGGCCAGACGCTCCGGATCGCGCACATAAGGCAGAAAACCGCCCTCCGGACGCTCCGTCACCACCGGCGGTTTGATCTCCGGATAGTCGTTCATCGACGGAATGCGCCACGCTTCCGATCCATTGGCGATATAGCCGTCCGAGAGCAGGATAACCGGCGTCATATGCTCCATCGCGATTTTGGCCGCCATAAAAGCCGCATCGAAACACCCCGACGGAGTGCAAGCCGACATGACGACCAGCGGGCACTCTCCGTTCCGCCCCCACAACGCCTGATAGAGATCGGCCTGCTCGGTCTTGGTCGGCAGCCCTGTCGAAGGTCCGCCCCGCTGTACATCGACCACGACCAACGGCAGTTCGGTCATCACCGCCAGCCCGAGCGCTTCGCTCTTGAGCGAGAGCCCCGGCCCCGAGGTCGTGGTGACAGCCATATTCCCGGCGAACGAAGCCCCGATGGCCGTACAAATCCCGGCAATCTCGTCTTCCACCTGCAACGTCTTCACTCCGAGGTCTTTCCGTTTGGCGAGTTCTTCCAGAATAGCGGTCGCCGGGGTGATCGGATAAGAGCCGCAAAAGAGCGGCCGCCCCGACTTTTCAGACGCCGCGATCAACCCCCAAGCCGTCGCCTGATTCCCCGCGATCGTCCGATAGGTTCCTTTGGGCAACTCCGCCGCCGGCACCTGATAGGTGGTGGTGAAGATATGGGTATTGGCGGCATAATTATAGCCTGCCTTCAAAGCGAGCAAATTGGCCTCCGCCACCGCCGGTTTTTTCGCGAATTTGCGGCGGAGATAATTTTCGGTATGCTCCAGAGGCATGTCGTAAAGGCAATAACAGATCCCCAGAGCAAACATGTTTTTACACTTGTTCGCCGCTTTGGTGTCGAGCCCGGTCTGTGCCAGCGCCTCCTTGGTCATCGACGAGATCGGCGCACGGATGATGTTGTAATCCGCAATCCCCAGCTCTTCGAACGGATCGAGCGTCTGGAAACCGGCCCTTTTCACAGCCGCCTCGGTCAGGCTGTCGGCGTCCACGATCACCGTGGCGCCTTTTTTCAGCCACTTGCGATTGGCGCGCAACGCCACGGCGTTCATCGCGACGAGCAGGTCGCAGTAGTCGCCCGAGGTCAATACTTTTTCGCTTCCTATATGTACCTGGAAACCGGAGACTCCGGCCATCGTCCCCTGCGGAGCCCGAATTTCGGCCGGATAGTCGGGAAACGTGGCGATGCTGTTCCCCCCGAGGGCCGAGGTGTCGCTGAAGAGCGTTCCGGTCAGCTGCATACCGTCACCCGAGTCGCCTGAGAACCGGATGACTACGTCTTTTGTCTGCTGCATACTATGTTTGGGTAGGTATTTACCGGAACAAATATTGTCATTTTTTTGCAGATACAACAGCCTTCTCGACATAAAAAATCGTCTCCACCACTCAATTCGGAGGTGGAGACGATATATGAAGTCTTTCAAAAAAGAGGTCTTATTCGTGGTTGGAGTAGTATTTCATGAATTGCGTCCGTTCGTACAGCATCGGATCGGCTATATTCTTGGCATTCATTCGCCCGGTCACGTCGCGCAAGGTCTGGAATTCGTGCCGTTTCATCCAGTCGCAGATAAAGGCATTCATCTCGCCGATCACTTGCAGTCCGTTTTCATACGCCGTGCTGGCGATTTCGACAGCCGACGCCCCAGCCAGCAGCGCCTTCACCGCATCGGTTCCCGAGTGTACGCCGGTAGAGACCGCCACGTCGATCAGCGGCAGCGAGCCGTTTACCAAAGCCGTCCACCGCAAGGCATTCGACAGTTCGGACGGATGGCTGAATATGTCCCCCGCCTTGACTGCCATCTTTTCGATGTCGATATCCGTGGGATAGAACCGGTTGAAGAGTACGACCCCCTTCACATTCCGATAATAGATCTCCCGCACGATCGCCAGCGGATTGGTAAATCCGGCTCCCAGCTTGACCGACAGCGGGATGGAGATCGCCTCCTTCACCCGTGCGATGATGTTCAGGTAATTTCGTTCGATCTCGTCCGAAGAGGTCTCTTTGTCGGTCGGCAGGAGGAAAATATTGAGTTCCAGCGCATCCGCCCCCGCCGCCTCGATCACTCGGGCATAGTCGACCCACTCGCCGATCCCCCGGCAGTTGATGCTGGCGATAATCGGAATGGAGCACTGCTGTTTGGCATCTTCGATCAGCTTGAGATACAGTCCCAAACTGTTCTCCTGCACGTAAGTCCGCACATAATCCGCAGCCTCCGGATAGTCGCTGTAGCTATCCACATGGGCCACTTCGTTCATAATCTGCTCTTCGAAAATCGACTTGAGCACGACCGCTCCCGCTCCTGCCATTTCGGCATCTTTGATCCGTTGGAGCGTCGAGGTCAGTCCCGAGCTGCTCAGAATCACCGGGCTGTTCAGTTCCAACCCCAGATATTTCGTTTTGATTCGGTTCATAATATAAATTAGGTAGGTTATTCTGTTTACTATTTTCGGTCTCCGAAGATGCTGCTTCCCACGCGGATCATCGTCGCCCCCTCCCGGATCGCCGTCGGGTAGTCGCCCGACATGCCCATCGACAAGGTGTCGATCTGCGGCAGGTATCTCTCTTTGAAGCTTGTAAAAACGCTATGTAATCTCGCGAATTCACGTTTCACCTGCGCCGTATCTTCCGTCAGCGAAGCCATCCCCATCAGCCCCCGGATCCGGATGTTCCGGAGTCCGGTCAGAGAACCGTCTTGCAAAAAATGTTCCAATTCGGAGGCATCCCAGCCGAATTTCGTCTCTTCGCGAGCGATATGCACCTCCAACAACACATCGATCACCCGTCCCGCCTTAGCCGCCTCGCGGTCGATCGCCTCGGCCAGCCGCCACGAGTCCACCGAATGGATCAACGACACGAACGGCACGATGTACTTGACTTTATTGGTCTGCAAATGGCCGATCATGTGCCACTCGATATCCCGGGGCAGTGTCTCGTATTTGGCCACCATCTCCTGCGGGCGGCTCTCTCCGAAGATACGTTGTCCGGCGTCGTACGCCTCCCGCACGGCCTCCGCCGGATGGAATTTCGACACCGCCACCAGAGTGACCGTTTCGGGCAAAGCGGCCCTTATGTGCGCCAGATTTTCGGCAATCGTTCCCATAGATTCGATTTTTCCGTATATTTGTCATTCCCGCGTCCGTGTCGACGCGGACACGACAGTCAAAACAAATTTACTGCATACCGATGAAGAAAACAAAACTTTTCGCGGCTTTGCTGGCCGGAGCTCTGCTGAGCGGCGGCCCGAGCGCGATGGCATGCACCAACATTCTGGTGACCAAAGGGGCTTCGAAGACAGGTTCGACGATGATTAGCTACTCGGCCGACTCGCATACGCTGTACGGCGAACTTTACTATCGTCCGGCGGCGGACTATCCGGCCGGGACGATGATGAAGGTCTACGAATGGGACTCGGGCAAACTGCTGGGCGAGATTCCGCAGGCGGCCCACACCTATTCGGTGGTGGGGAATATGAACGAGCACCAGCTTTTGATTGGCGAGAGTACTTGGGGCGGCTTGCATCAGCTGGTCGACACGACAGGGATTATCGACTACGGTTCGTTGATGTATATCGCATTGCAGCGGTGTCGGACGGCGCGCGAGGCGGTCGAGTTCATGACGAAACTGGTAGCGGAGTACGGCTATGCCTCGTCGGGCGAGTCGATCTCGGTGGCCGATCCGAACGAGGTGTGGGTGCTCGAAATCATCGGGAAGGGGACGAAGATCGTCGACGGCAAGAATGTGAACAAAGGGGCTGTGTGGGTGGCCCGGCGGATTCCGGACGGGATGATTTCGGCGCATGCCAATCAGGCGCGGATCACTACCTTTCCGCTGAACGACCCGGAAAACTGCATCTACTCGCCGGACGTGATCTCGTTTGCGCGCGAAGCGGGGCTGTACACCGGGAAAGATAAGGATTTCGACTTCGCGGCTGTCTATAACCCGTTCGACTACAGCGGGATGCGGGGCTGCGAGGGACGCGTGTGGAGCGTCTTCCGCCAGGTGACTGACGGGATGGACAAATACCTCGACCACGTGACGGGGCGGAACCCGAAAAACCGGCTGCCGCTGTGGGTGAAACCGAATCACAAACTGACCGTCAAGGATGTGGCGGAGTTCATGCGCAACCATTACGAAGGGACGGAGCTAGATATGACGTGCGATCCGGGAGCCGGCGCTTTCAAACTGCCGTACCGTTGGCGGCCGATGACCTTCAAGGTGGGCGACGAAGAGTTCTTCAACGAACGGGCCATTGCCACGCAGCAGACCGGCTGGTGGTATGTGGGCGAATGTCGCGGATGGCTGCCCGATCCGATCGGCGGGGTGCTCTGGTTCGGGGTGGACGATGCGGCCGGTTCGCCGCTGACGCCGTTCTACTGCGGTATCGACCGGATTCCGAACGCCTATGCGGTGGGGAACGGGAATATGACGACCTACTCGGAAACGTCGATGTTCTGGGTGGTGAATCGGGTCACCAATTTCGCTTATCAGCGGTATAACATCATCCAACCGGACGTGAAACGGGCGATGGATCGGTTCGAAAACCGCTGTTTCGCCGAACAGCCGGCGGTGGACGGCGCGGCGGAGATGCTCTACAAACAGAATCCGAAGCTGGCGATCGACTTCCTGACCGACTATTCGGTCAATACCGCTCAGCGGTTGTTCGATACGTGGGTGGCGCTGGATCGTTACCTGCTGGTGAAATACATCGACGGGAATGTCAAGAAGGAGGATGCCGAAGGGGTATTTACCGACAACGGCCAGGGGCGCGGCATTCCGGCCATGCCGGACTTCCCGGGCTACAGCGAGGAGTGGAAAGCGATGGTCAAAGAGGCGACAGGCGATCGCCTGAAGGTCGTGGAGGCAACCGGTAAAAAATAACGTATGACGGTACCCGACTATACGACATCCGACCCGCAGGCGGTCGTGGTGTACGACTACATCCCGGAGATTTCAGGCACGAAGCCTGAAATCTCCGTTGTCGTTTCGACTTATAACCAGCCGGAGTGGCTCGAAAAGGTTTTGTGGGGATATGAGGTGCAGAGCGAGAGTTGCGGGCGGTTCGAAGTGGTGATTGCCGACGACGGATCGGACGAACGGACACGACAGATGTTGGATCGGATGACTCCCCATTTGACCTTCCCGTTGCGCTACGTCTGGCAGACGGACACGGGATTTCGGAAGTGCCGCATCGTCAATCGGGGCATACTCGCCACACGGAGCGAGTATATCGTGGTGACGGACGGCGACTGTATTCCGCGGAGCGATTTTCTGGCGACCCATCTCCGATTGCGACGTCCCGGCTGTTTCCTGTCGGGCGGAGCGGTGAGGCTGCCGATGGAGCTCTCCCGGCTGATCGGCAAAGAGGATATCCTCACCGGACGCTGTTTCGATCGCGATTGGCTCAAAGAACACGGGCTGAAAAAATCGTTCCGAAACAACAAACTCACGACATCGGGCCGTTGGGCGGCTTTTTTGAATGCGGTGACACCGGCCGGGGCGACTTGGAACGGCGGGAACGCTTCGGGTTGGAAATCCGATTTGCTCCGTATCGGAGGTTATGACGAGCGGATGGAATACGGGGGTGAGGATCGGGAACTGGGCGAACGGCTGATGAATGCAGGCATCAAAGGGCGACAGGTGCGCTATTCGGCCGTGTTGCTGCATCTGGAACACGGACGGGGATATGTGTACGAAGAGGCGTGGGAGCGGAACCGGGCGATTCGAAAAGAGACGGCCCGTACGAAAAGCGTCTGGACATCTTACGGTTTTCCGAAAGAAGAATAAGTTATGAAGAGGAAACGCGATTTTACGGTAACTTTATTGGTTTCTACCTATAACAAACCGGATTATCTCCGTCAGACATTGTTGAGCGTAGCGCGCCAGACGGTGTTGCCAGACGAGGTGGTGGTTGCCGACGACGGTTCGACGGACGAAACCCGACAGTTGATCGAAGACATGCGGTCGATCGTTCCGGTTCCGATTCAGCATGTGTGGCATCCGGATACCGGATTTCGACTCAGCGAGATTCGGAACAAAGCTATCGCTGCCGCAAAAGGGGAATACATCCTACAAATCGACGGCGATGTCGTCCTAGAACGCCATTTCATGGCCGACCACCTCGATGTGGCGGAGCCGGGTGCTTTCGTGTGCGGAAGCCGGTTGTTACTGACTCCCCGGTATACGCAGAAAATCTTGGTCGACGGGATGAAGGTCAAATCCGGTTTTAGTTCTAAATTTGACCATATGTTGAATAATCTTCGAATAGGATGGCTCAGACGCTATATGGCCCCACGCTTTGCCAAAGGGCAGCCCGACCGACTCAGAGGGTGTAATATGGCATTTTGGAAAAGCGATTTGATAGCGGTTAACGGCTATAACGAAGATATGGCCAGCTGGGGAGGTGAAGATATCGAGATCGCATGGCGCCTCATATACTGCGGAGTACAGAAAAAAATGCTCAAATTCGGTGGTGTGATGTATCATTTATACCATCCGGAGGCTTCGAGAGATAAAGTTTCCATGCATAATGAAATAATCGATGCAGTCAAACGTGAACGCTCGGCCAGGTGTCTCAACGGTTTAGACAAGCATCTCCAATAATCCAGATTCGAAATCATGTTAGCCATTATCGGTCAGATCATCCGCCAGTTGCGCGAAGAGAACGGCATCACGATCGAAGAGCTCTCGGAACGGGCCGGAATCGATGCGGACAAGCTGGCGAAGATCGAAAACAATCAGGCCAACCCGTCGTTAGGTATATTGATTCGGCTTTCGCGCGCTATGGGGGCTAAGCTCGGCACCTTGTGGGGCGGGAAGGGAGAAGAGGAGCGCGCGGCCGTCGTGGCGCGGAAGAGCGAAGTGGAGAACCATCCCGCATTTGTCGGCAACGAAGCCGAACGGAGCGGCCATCTCGCTTTTTATGCCTTGGCTCAAGGGAAAGCCGACCGGCACATGGAGCCGCTGATCGTAGACGTTTTGCCGGGCCGGACGAACTCCGGAGCGACTGCGAAACTCCGCTCGGAGCATTCGGGCGAAGAGTTTCTGTACGTGCTAGACGGCGAAGTGACGCTCTACTACGGAGACGAAATCCATTGCTTGGAGGCTGGAGACAGTATCTATTACAACTCCGTGGTCCCTCATTTTCTGGTCAACGAGACCGCTGCACCGGCACGCGTGCTGGCTATGCTCTACACACCATATTAAAGACGATTGGGATATGATACGTCCGGTACGACCGGCCGAAGATGCGGCCGCCATCTGCGAAATATACAACCATTATGTAACCGATACGGTCGTGACCTTCGAGAACGAGGCGATCGCCCTGCCGGCCATGCGCAAGCGGATCGAGACTATTGCGGCGCGTTTTCCTTACCTCGTTTATGAGCAGGGGGGAAGAGTCCTGGGGTATTGTTATGCCGATACCTGGCGTACGCGCATAGCCTATGACCGGACGGTGGAGACGACCGTCTATCTGCACCGCGACTGGATGGGAAAGGGAATCGGCAGCCAGCTTTACGCCGAACTGCTCGGACGATTGCGGACGGCGGGCCTCCATGTGGCGGTGGCGAGCATTACGCTGCCCAATACGGCCAGTGTGGCTTTGCACGAACGGTTGGATTTTCGCAAAGTAGCCCATTTCACAGAGGTGGGGTGGAAGTTCGACAGATGGCTCGATGTCGGATTTTGGGAACTGATTCTTTGACTTTTGTAGGAAAATAATCGGGGCGACATTTCTTTTCAGAAAATGTCGCCCCGATTCGCATTTTATCTCCCTGCGGCCTACTCCGTCCGATCGTCGTACTGCTCCCGCAGCTGTTCCAACCGTTCGTGCATACGGGCCCGCACCTTCGCCAACTTCGGATCGTCGTACCGGTTATGCAACTCCGTCGGATCGGTTCTCAGGTCGTAGAGCTCCCACGTATCGATATCGTCGCCGTAGAAATGGATCAACTTGTAGCGATCCGTCCGCACACCATAATGCCGACGAACATGATGTTCGCCCGGGAACTCGTAATAGTGGTAGTAGATCGCGTCGCGCCAGCCCTTCGGCTTTTCGTCTTTCAGCAGCGGCACCAGCGAAACGCCTTGGATATCCTCCGGTACCGTCGCCCCGGCCAGCGTTAGGAAAGTCGGCGCATAGTCGATATTTTGCACCATCTCGCGAACGACCCGCCCGCGTTCGACCCCTTTCCAACAGTCCGGCAGCCGCATCAACAGCGGCGTGCGCAGCGACTCCTCGTACATGAACCGTTTGTCGAACCAGCCGTGTTCGCCCATGTAAAACCCCTGATCCGACGCATACACGATCAGCGTATTTTCGAGCAGCCCCTCTTTTTCCAGGTACTCCATCAACCGACCGATGTTGTCGTCCAGCGATTTGACACTCTTCAGATAATCCCGCATGTAGCGTTGGAACTTCCATCCCACCAGCTCCTTTCCCGATAGGCTGTCGGCCAGAAAACGGTCGATCAGAGGCTGGTAGACGCTGTCCCACTGCGCCCGTTGCTCCGGCGTCATCCGCGCCCGCTCGCCCCAGACGTAAGCCCCTTTGAGTGGCGTCAGGATCGTGCTGTCTAGCATCTTGAGGTCGTAGGTCAAGTCCATATCCTTGTCGATGCCCATCTCCTGGTCAGCCGCCGCCGGTCGTCCGGCATAGTCGTCCCAGAAAGTCTCCGGCACCGGGAAAGTCCGATCCTCGAACTCCGTCAGGTCGCACGTGTCGGACATCCATATCCGGTGTACCGCCTTGTGGTGCAGCATCAGACAGAACGGCTTCGACTTGTCGCGGTTTTCCAGATAGTCGATCCCTTTCTCCGTAATGATGTTGGTCACATAGCCGTGTTCGCGGTGCGTCCCTTCGGAGGTAATGAAGTCAGGATTGTAGTACGATCCTTGTCCCGGCAGTATCTCCCAATGGTCGAAACCGGTCGGGGTGCTGAACAGGTGCCATTTCCCGATCAAAGCGGTCTGATAGCCGTTCTGTTGCAACAGTTTCGGAAAAGTCTGCTGCGAACCGTCGAACGGCTGCCCCCCCTCGTTTTTGAGAAAACCGTTTTTGTGGCTGTGTTTCCCCGTCACCAGCACCGCCCGGCTGGGCCCGGAGATCGAGTTGGTTACGAAGCTGTTTCCGAACCGTACCCCCTCGCGGGCCAGCCGGTCGAGATTCGGCGTGCGGTTATAGCGACCGTCGTAACAGCTGATGGTCTGGAACGAGTGGTCGTCGGTCATGATGTAAATGATGTTCAGCGGTTTATCGCAAGCCGTGTCGGGCTTGTTTTTCGCCGAAGCTCCGAAAGCCGACAGACTCATCGGCACCAAAAGCAACGATTTATTCATCCGAATTTATGTTGTTTATTGATTGATTTTGAAACAGTAGAGGTTTCCGGAAAAATCCGCCACCCACAGCCCGTCTCCGCTCACCGCCGGCGAAGAGAAGATCGGCGCCCCGAGGTTCCGTTTCCACAGGAAACGACCGTTCTCGGCATTGACCCCGTACAGGTATCCGTCCGAAGCCCCGAACACCAGCGTTTCACCGATCAGCACCGGCGAGGTCTCTACCGAACTCTGAAAGTCCTGATAATAAGGAACCGTGTAGAACAAGGCCGGTCTTGTCAGGAAATTCCACACCGGTCGGAAACTCTTCCGGTCGAACGCGACGACCCCTTTGTCCGCCGTCCCGACGTAGACCATCCGATCCGTTACCACCGGCGCACAAGCCCCCTCGAATGTCATGCCCGACTGTACGGCACTTTTCAGGATATCACCCGACCGCGGATTGATCAAAAACAGCTCGTCGCGGCTGGCCAGATAGATATTCCCGTCGTAGATCGTCGCCGAACCATCGCGGAAACGGATCTTCGAGTCTTGTTTTTTCCACAGCAGCCGCCCGTCCTTCACATCGTGTGCAAACAGGCCGTTCCAGTGCGACGATACCAGAGCGATTCCCTCGCCCACGGTCGTCGTCGACTGCGTCCCTTCTCCGCCGCTCCACGCCTCGTTTTTCCAAAGCACCGAGCCATCTTTCACCCGCAGAGCCGCGAAATTTCCGCCCTGTCCCGCATAGACCACGCCGTTTACCACCGCCAAACCATGCAGGTTCTCCGGCAGGATATTCGATGTCAGCTTTTTGTCCCAAACCAGCTCTCCGCTCTCCCCGTCGATGGCATAGAGCCGCATCGAAGCGTCGCAGGCCAGCACCAGCCCGTCGCTGTAGACCATCGTATTCTTCACCGAATTGTCGGTTTTGAAGCGCCAGAGTTCCCGTCCGGTCGTCGCATCGTAAGCCACTACGGCACATTTTTTCAGGTTGTCGTCGTCGATCGTGGCCACGAACACCCGCCCGTCGCCCACCACCGGCGAAGTCATAAAGATATTTCCGCCCGCATTCTGCGACCAGACGCAGCGCGGCGCCGACGAAGCACCTCCTTCGGCTATCCCCTTATGGGGCGCCGTGCCGCCCAGATTGGCCCAATCCGCACCGACAGTCACAGCAACCGGTGCATCGGCCACCACGAAACTGCGGTGTTCCACCAGTCGGGTACCATCCGCAAAATCCGCCTCCGTGACCAGCTTTTGGGTCCCTTTCCGATGGCCGACAGCCAGCGCGCCGCTCCAGCCCCAGTCGGTCTGCGGCACCAGCGACACCCACCGGCCTCGTTTCGCTCCATCGACCCACGCTACCCGAACCGCCGTAGCCGGCGACGCAGTCCGATAGGCATTCACCCGCACCGGAATCGTACCGTTCACCGCCGCAAGCGTATCGTGCTGCGCCGGCAGCGCCAGGGTCAGCGTACCCGGAATATTCGTATATCGTGCCCGCGTCTTCTCCGACAGATTCCCCTCGGCATCCACGCTGATCACCCGGAAGCAGGCCGGGGAATGGTCGATCCCGCCCTTGTCCGGAGTCGATGCGCAATAGGTCATCACGCCGCCCGACTCCTTGGCATACTGGCTGTGCCAGTGTCCATAGATAAAGGCAACGAGGTTATGTCGCTTCATGTCGATGCTATCGCCCCCGGCGCGAATCACGAAGTCGTCGCCCGGAAACCAAAGATCGTGGTTGAACATGATGACCTTCTTATCCGGATCGGTCTGTGCCAGATCGTTTTTGATCCACTCCAGCACCTGCTTTTTGCTGTACGAAGGGGCATGGTCGCCGCCCAGCATCGGAAGCGCCAGAAAATGGACGTTACCGACCTCGAAAGAGTACCACGTCGGCCCGAATCGCTCTTCGAAATACTGTTCGCCGTAATCGCCTCGCACCAGATCGTGATTCCCGATCGTATAGTACATCGGTATACCCATCTGCCCGTTCCGCACGTTCGCGGCATGGAAATCGAGTCCCGGCATATAGCAAATATCGCCCGTGTGCATAATGAAAGCGGTCGAATTGGCCGCTGCATAGTCCTTCAGATCGTCGATCCACTCCTTCGGCGTCGGAGTCTCGGTGTCGGTGATCTGGATAAATTCGAATGCGCCGGTATGGCCGTTCCTCACCAGCCCGAAATCGTAACTTCCCGTCCCGGAAACGATTTTCAGGTAGTGCGTCTCGCCGGGTCGGTAACCCGACGGCGTCGTAACGGTTACAAAGCGGGCCTTCGGATCGTCGGGCAACTCGAACGAACCGTCGGCGGCGGTTTTGACCACCTCCCGACCGTTGCTGACCGATACACCGGCCATACCGCGCTCGGTGGCGTTACGCACGCCGTTTCCGTCGGCATCGTAGTAAACGGTTCCCCGTAGCTGTCCTGCTGCGAACAGCGGAGCACACAAAAGAGCTGTAATAAAAAGTTTTTTCATGGTTTTGGGTTAGTAAAATATCCGGAGCCAGGCTCCAAAATTTTTGCAAGTTACTAATTTACGGAACAATCGCCAAGGTGTGCGGGCGACTATCCGGAGGGAAGGATTCGGCAGCGAGGGGTCGATTTTGAGCCGGAATCATTTTTCCTCCATATCTTTGCTTTTGACGACGGTTCGAAGGTCTTTGTACAGAGCCGCCGCCCGAATTAAAAACCAACCCATTCATTTTATGAAACATACCCTGATTTTTTCTCTTTTATTCCTTTGCGGAACGACCTCTTTTGCCCGCCAGCAGACGGACGACTCGCCGTTGGGCGCCTATGAAGAGCTGACCGACACCCGGGCCCACGACGGTCGGGAGGTGTGGGAGCGGATGTCGGCTCCGGTTCGGCTGGGGTGGGGCAGCACCGATATCCGGTACGCGAAACAGGATCTCCCGACGGTTGAAAAGATCGGCCGGTTGCGGCTGAAAGCCTGGAAAGGCGAGCGGATCCATGCGCAGGCGGTGCTTTGGACGCGCGAGGTGTTGAAAGAGGTGAAAGTAACGGTGAGCGAGTTGCGAAACGGGTCGTCGGTGATTCCTTCGGAAGACGTGACGCCTCATTTCGTGCGCTATGTGATGACCGACGAGCTCAACAAAGACGGCAAGGGCGGTTGCGGACACCGGCCGAACAAGGCGGATTGGGACTCGTCGCTGGTGGCCGATGTGCTGGATATCAACAAAGTGCTCGATATCGAAGCCTGCACGACACGTCCGATCTGGTTGAGCCTGCGGGTTCCGACCGATGTCCGGGCGGGACGTTACAGAGGGACGCTGACCGTATCGGGAGCGAATTTCAAGCCGCTGAGCCTGCCTTTCGAAGTCGAGGTGCTGGCCCGGACGCTGCCCGAACCGAAAAAATGGGCGTTCCACCTCGATTTGTGGCAGAATCCGTATGCCGTCGCACGGTATTATCAGGTGCCGCTCTGGAGCCGGGCGCACTTCGATGCGATGCTTCCACTGATGCGGATGTTGGCCGATGCGGGACAGCGGGCGATTACGACCAGCATCATGTACAAACCGTGGAACGGACAGACGGAGGATCATTTCGACAGCATGATTACCCGGATCAAACGGATCGACGGCACGTGGAGCTACGACTATACGGTCTTCGACAAATGGGTCGAATTCATGATGAACGAGGTGGGAATCGATGAGATGATCAACTGCTACACGATGATTCCGTGGGATTTACGGTTCGACTATTACGACCAGGCGACCAACCGGGTGCAGTTTGTCGAGGCGAAACCGGGCGATGCGGCTTATACGGAGTACTGGGGAGTTTTTCTGAAGGATTTCGCCCGCCATTTGCGTGAAAAAGGGTGGTTCGAAAAGACGGCGATCTCGATGGACGAACGGCCCATGGAGGCGATGCGCGAAGCGATCAAGCTGATTCGGGAGACGGATCCGGAATTCAAAATCACGCTGGCCGGCAACTACCATCCGGAGATCGAGTCCGACCTCTACTACCTGAGTATTCCGTATGGTCAGCAGTTCCCGAAAGAGGTGAAGGCGGAACGCGAACGGAGGGGACAGATCAGTACCGTTTATACGTGTTGTACGGAGGCTTTCCCGAATACGTTCACCTTCTCGGCGCCGGCCGAAGCGGCGTGGACGGTGTTTCATGCCGTGGCCGGAGGATATGACGGGTATTTGCGTTGGGCGGTCAACAGCTGGACGGCCGATCCGTTGTGCGATTCGCGTTTCCGCAGCTGGGCGGCGGGCGACACCTACAGCATCTATCCGGGGCCGCGGAGCAGCATCCGTTTCGAACGTCTGGTGGAGGGGCTTCAGGATTGCGAAAAAATCGCCCGGTTGCGGGCGGAGTTAGGGGCCAGAGGGGCGACCGAAGAGCTCGACAAATTGAATCGGACGGTGGCCAAATTCACTCCGGAGGGTTTGGCGGCGAGCGGCCAATCGGCTACGGAGATGGTGGCGGAGTTGCACGCGTTATTGAATGCGTTATAATTCGCGTACTGAGCATATAAATAGAACGGCCTCGGAAAATTTTCCGAGGCCGTTCTTAATTTTCAATCTCCCAAGGCTTATTCTTCGATTTTTTTCACCTCTTCATCCACCGCCTTGGTCTCTTCTTTTTCCTGCGACACCGGAGCTTCGTGTCCTTCCAACGGAGCCCGCAAGGTGAAGTAACTGAAAATTTCCATCACACCATAGGCCAGAATCCAAGCTCCGATAAAGGTCATGAACCAAGAGGCCATATAGGTCGGTTGTGCGGCGGCGAAAATCCCGGCTACCATCAGCAAAATCGAAAAGAAAAAGTAGAACCCGGGTACTTTCACGCCGTTTTTCTTGATTTTGTACATCGAGACCAACTGATAGAGCCCCAAGAAAATCAAGAGTACGCCGAACAGAATCAGGAAGAGGTTCGTCCACAGCTCTGGACTGAGCAGTAACAGTGTCCCCCAAATCACGGCAATCGGAGCGGCAATCGGCAGGTATTTCCACCGGTCTGTCATCCCTTTGGTTCGTACCATGAAGCTGACGAATTGAACGACTCCGATTACGATGGCGACCACACCGATCAATTTAACGCCCCATTGTAGAATCCTGACGGACCAAACGATCATCACGAGTCCGACAATCATGGCTACAATACCCCACAAGAGAGCATTATAGGTTCTTATAGTCTTTTCCATTCTGATGTAAATTAAGTTTTATCCGAATTTCAACAAAAACCGCGCCAAGACTTGGTTATTCCGTGTCTACCCGCAGGGAACTGCCGCTTTCTTGTAAGAAAGCGGCGCAAAGAACTTTTGCAGAGGTCGTCCCGTTGGGCCGACCACGGGTTCTCTCCGCCTTGTTCGTTGGGCTGTGGTTTTCCGGCGCGGGCGCATTGGGGTAATACTCGCATTATAGCGCCCCGCCGAGAAAACCCAGCCCAACCAATCGGGCAGACACGGCCAGAGCATCCCACAGGGATGCGCTCGAAAGTTTTTTTGGTTCTTTTTGTTCACAACCGACGCTGCCAGCGAGGGCAATGCAAACATGGTTTGCAAATTGCCGAGCGGCGAGGAGGAAAACGAGCGCAGCGAAGTTAAAAAGAACAGTACCCTCCCGGGCAAAGACAGAATTTATCGTTTACCGCCACGTTGCTGTTGTTGTTTGCGCAACGCCTCCTGTTGCCGCTGCATCTCCTCGAGACGCATCTGCCATTTCGACTTCTTGATCGGCTTTTTCGTATTCTCCATCATCTGGGCATGCAACTTTTTCTCGTCCACGATATACCGGAACGCATAAGTCTGCCCGATGGTGATCAGATTGGACAAAAAGTAGTAATAGCACAGCCCCGCCGAGTAGTTATTGAACCAAACCAACAACAGAACCGGCATGAGATAGAGCATCATGAACTTCATCCCCGGCATCTGCTGGTTGCTCATCCCCGCCGACTGCGCATAGTTGATTTTCGAAGTGATGAAGAGCGAAACCGCCATCAGCAAAGCGAACAGACTGACATGATCGCCATAGAACGGAATGCTGAAACCGTCCGGGAAAGTCCAGATGCTGTCATACGACGACAGGTCGTCCGCCCAGAGGAACGATTTGTCCCGCAACTCGATCGCCGCCGGGAAGAAGCGGAACATGGCGATCAGGATCGGAAACTGAATCAGCATCGGCAGACATCCGCCCATCGGATTGACCCCGGCCGACTTATAGAGCTGCATCATCGCCTGTTGTTTCTTCATCGCATCCTCTTTGCGGGGATACTTTTCGTTCAGTTTGTCGATCTCCGGTTTCAAGAGCCGCATTTTCGCCGTCGAGAGGTACGATTTATAAGTGAGCGGGAAGATCAACAACTTGATCAGCACCGTCAGGATCAGGATAACGATGCCGAAGTTGGCAATGTAACTCCCCAGGAAATCGAATACGGGAATGACGACATACCGGTTGATCCATCCGATAATCCACCAGCCCAGCGGCACGAGTTTCTGGAACTCCAAATCTCCGTACTGCTTCAAAACCGAGAATTTATTCGGCCCGAAGTAGAATTGCAGGTCATACCCTTCGGTCATCGAAGCCGAGTAGGGGAGTGTCATCGCTGCCGAGAAGTCCTTGATATTATCGTCCGTCGGCGGGAAGGTGTTGTATTTCAAAGCCGCCGTAGCGAAGTTGTCATTGGCGACAATGATCGATGAAAAGAACTGCTGCTTGAAAGCCACCCATTGGACTTTCGTCGAGATGTTCTCCTCCTTCGTCCCCGTGGACATGCCGAACTCCTCGATAGAGCTCTCGCCCGGATATTTGTAAGCGATCGTCGTATAGTTGTTTTCGTTCTGGAACCCTTTCTCTTCCTGCGGCGAGACGATGTTCCATGCCAACGTCATATCCGGTTGGTTCGGCGCAATCTTCTCTTTGAAGTGCGAGAGGTCGATCTTCATGTCCACCAGATAGTTGTCCGGCCGAATCGCATAGCGATATTCCAGATAGGAAGCCTTCGCACTGTCCGCATAGAGCCGGAAGGCGATTACGGAATCCGAAACCGTTTGAGGCGTGAAATAGAAGTCGGCGGTATTGATCTGCATCGGTGCGAAGAGGTTCAGGTTGAACCGCGAACCCGCTTCGGTGAAGAGCATCAGCGGCTCTCCGTTATACCGCTTGTACTCCTTGAGCCGTGCCGCTGCAATCCGCCCCCCTTTATTCGAGAATGTCAACTCGAAAAGATCGTTTTCGAGGGTGTAAAACTCCTCTTTTCCGACCAATTGGGCATTGTATATGCCGCCGCCTCCACCCAGCACGGTTCCCACCGCCGGTGCCTGCGGATTCACTGCTGCCGTATCCGGCATCAGGCTCCCCTGGTTGAAACTTTCGTCCGTGGCCAACCCTTGTTGCCCTGCCGGCGCATCGGCCCGTGCAATGGAGTCGTTGATCCGCTGTTGTTCCTGTTGCGCCGCTAACCGCTCCGTGTATTGTTTGTTGTTGTACCAGCTGAACCCGAACAAGAGTACGCCGATAATCAGCAAACCGATCAGTGTGTTTTTATTCATCTATGAAACGCTATTTCTGCTTGTTATCCCGATAATCGATGGCCGCTGCCACAAATCCGACGAAAAGCGGATGCGGATGGATGACCGTGCTTTTATATTCCGGATGGTACTGCACGCCGACGAACCACGGGTGTCCCTCGACTTCGACCGCCTCTACCAGATTGGTATCCGGGTTGATCCCCGTGGCAATCATCCCTGCCGCCGCCAAGGCGTCTTTGTATTTGTTATTGAACTCGTAACGATGCCGATGCCGTTCCGAGATATCCGCCTTTCCGTATGCCGCATAGGCGTGCGATCCCTCCTGCAACCGGCACGGATAGGCCCCGAGGCGCATCGTTCCACCCTTTTCCGTAATCCCTTTCTGTTCTTCCATCAGGTCGATCACCGGATCCGGCGTCGCCCCCGTTTCGGTGGAATTGGCCTCAGCCAACCCCAGGACATTCCGGGCGTATTCGATCACGCTGCACTGCATCCCGAGGCAAATCCCCAGGAACGGAACACCGTTCTCCCGCGCATAACGTACCGCCGTGATCTTCCCTTCCAATCCTCGATGTCCGAAGCCCGGCGCCACGAGAATCCCGCTCATATCACCCAAGGTGGCAGCCACATTTTCGGGCGTAATCTTTTCCGAGTTCACGTATTGCAAGCTCACCTTGACATGATTGGTCGCTCCGGCATGTACAAACGCTTCGCAAATCGATTTATAGGCATCCGGCAGTTCGGTGTATTTCCCAACCAATGCGATCCGCACCGTCCCGTTGTCCGGATGTTTGACCCGATCGACGAAATCGCGCCATTTTTCGAGGTCGATCGGCCGTTCGGTATCGAGTCCCAACTTCCGCAGCGAGACGATATCCAGCTTCTGGTCGAGCATCATGAGCGGCACTTCGTAAATGGTCGGCACGTCGAGCGATGCCACCACTGCGTCCGGTTCCACGTTGCAGAACAGAGCGACTTTCCGCTTCACCTCTTCGGTCAGCGGCATTTCCGACCGCAGCACGAGGATATCCGGCTGCAACCCGTTCTCCTGCAGCTGTTTGACCGAGTGTTGCGTCGGCTTGGTCTTCAGCTCGCCGCTGGCCCGCATATAAGGAATCAGGGTCAAGTGCACCACCAAAGTATTCCCGAACCCCAGTTCATACCGGAGCTGCCGCACGGACTCGATGTAGGGCAGCGATTCGATATCCCCCACCGTACCGCCGATCTCGGTAATCACCACATCGTACTTATGTTTCGCCCCGAGGTATTGAATGCGCCGTTTGATCTCATCCGTAATGTGCGGAATCACCTGAACCGTCTTTCCCAGAAATTCCCCGCGCCGCTCTTTGTTGATGACGCTCTGGTAAATCCGCCCAGTAGTGACGTTATTGGCCTGTGAAGTCGGCCGCCCGAGGAACCGTTCGTAGTGTCCCAAGTCCAGGTCGGTCTCCGCCCCGTCCTCGGTCACGTAACATTCGCCGTGTTCATACGGATTGAGCGTTCCCGGATCGACGTTGATATATGGGTCGAGTTTCTGGATCGTCACGGAATATCCCCTGGCCTGCAACAACTTGGCCAGCGACGCCGCGATAATCCCTTTCCCCAGCGAAGAGGCTACCCCGCCGGTTACAAAAATGTATTTGGTCTGTGATTTCATAGAAATGTCATCCATTATTCTTCCTGTCCTTTCATATCTGCCTCTTCCGGGGTCATAGCTTCGGCAGGCGTCTCTTCGTCCCCCGTCGTCCCGTTCTGCTGCACCGGACGGTCGATCAGTTTGATTTTCTCCAGCATCGTGGCAATCTGTGCCTTAGCCCGTGCGATTTTCGATTCGACTTCTTTCACCAGCCCTTCGGCGTTTTTCGACTTGGAGAAGAAACCGATGTTGTTCTCCCACAGCTGGATATCCGCTTCGATCTGCCGAATTTTCGCATAGATCCGATCGCGTTCCTGTCCCAGCTTCCGACTCCCTTCCTCCTGAATCTTCGCTACTTTGTCGCGGAAATTACGCAGGTGACGCTCCCGTTCCTCTCCCCTCAGCAGGTCGAACAGTCCGTCCACGATTTTCCGATATTCAGCCTGAATCGCCTCCTTCTTTTTGATCGGCACGAACCCGATCTCGGCCCACTTCCGCTGGTACTCCTTGATCGCGTCGAACGTGATACCCGCCTTCTCCTGCAACCGGGCGCGCATCTCGTCCAACAACGACTGTTTCTGGGTCAGATTTTCCGCATATTGCGAATCCTGATTCCCGAAATGTTCCGCTTTGCGGGCAAAGAACCGATCGCTGGCCGTCCGGAACCGTTTCCACACCTGTTCCGAGTGCTTCCGCGACGTGGCGCCGATCTCTTTCCACTTCTTCTGCAAGGCGATCAGCGCATCCGTCGTGGCTTTCCAGTCTTCGCTCTCCTGCAACGCCTCGGCCTGAACGCAAAGATCCAGTTTCGCCTGCAAGTTATCCGCGATTTCGGACTTCATCCCTTGATAAAAAGTCCGCTTCGCTTCGAAAAAGCGGTCGCAAGCGGCCCGGAAACGTTCGTAAATCTTCGTATTATCTTTTTTCGGTGCAAACCCGATGGTTTTCCACACCTTTTGAATCTCGATCACCCGTTCCGAAGCGGCATTCCACTCCTTGTGCGACGTCAAAGCCCCTGCCGCCAACTCTTCGACCTTCTCGCACAACTCGGTTTTGAGGGCCAGATTTTGTTTCTGCTCCTCCTTGATCCCTTCGAAATAGTCCTGATGTCGCTTATTGATCTGCCGGCTGGCCTCCTTGAAGCGATCCCACAAAGCCTCCTTGAACTCCGCCGCCACCGGCCCGATCTCGCGCCACTGGTCGTGCAGTTTCTGCAACTTGTGGAACGCCTCCGTCACGCTCGGCTCCAGCATCAGCTTTTCGGCCTCTTCCGCCAGTTCCGTCTTCGCCTCGTAGTTCTTTTTGAGGTCTAGATCGCGAAGTTCCTTGTTGATTTTGATGTAGTTATAGAAATTCTCGACGTGGTGATGATAGGTCTCCCACAAATCCTTGAGTTTCTCCTGCGGTACCAGTCCCGCCTCTTTCCACCGCTGCTGCAACTCACGAAAGGCATTGAACGTCTGTCCCAACGTCTCGTTCCCGTTCACCAGCTCTTTGAGCTCTTCGATAATCCGCAACTTCGTCGCATAAGCCCGCTCTTTCTCCTCTTCGGCCTGATTGACGAAAGCGTCCCGTTTCTCCCGATACCGAACCAGCGACTCCTTGAATTTCGCTTCATTTTCGTTTTCGGCCGGTTTGAAATCTTCGGCCGCACCGCCGTTTTCGATAAAAGCCGTCCGCTGTGCCTCGATTTCGGCCCGCCCCGCTTTGTAAAAAGCGATCTTCACGGCTTCGACATCCCCCCGCAACTGTTGCACCGGACGTTTTTCCAGCATCTCCGCCAGCAGAGCGATCAGCTCCTCCTGCGTCTTCCCCGCATAGGGATTGGCAGCAGCCGGCGTTTCGTTTTCCGTCGCCATCGGGACGGTAGTTTCCTGCGTAGTTTCGACTTCCGTCTCCTCAGGGGCGATTGCTGCGGCCTCTTGCGGAGCAGGAGTGTCGAACTGCTCGCTCTGCGCTTCGACAGGGTTCTGAGCAGAAGGTAAACCTTGACTTTCCATGTGTTGTTCAGGTTGTTTGAGTTGACAAAATCAAAGATGCCCGCCTTTCCGAAGAAGTTTGCTTAATCAAGCCGCTTCGGAAAAGCGGGCATCCCAAACGTTCCTACAAAATTAGGAAGTTTTTTCGCCATTCTCAAATTTTTTCGCCTTGGGTCGCCGGCTCTTGGCCGCTTTCGGAGCCGCCTTTTCCAGCAGCGGTTTCAGGAACCGACCGGTATAGCTCCGTTCGCATGCCGCCACTTCGGTCGGCGTCCCCTGAACGATCAACTCGCCGCCCCCTTCGCCTCCCTCGGGCCCGATGTCGATCAGGTGGTCGGCCACTTTGATCACATCCAGGTTGTGTTCGATCACGATCACCGTGTTTCCTTTGTCCGCCAGCTTGTTCAGCACCCCCAGCAACACCCGGATATCTTCGAAATGAAGCCCCGTAGTCGGTTCGTCCAGAATGTAGAGCGTGCTGCCCGTATCCCGCCGCGAGAGCTCCGCCGAGAGCTTGATCCGCTGGCTCTCGCCTCCGCTCAGGGTCGTGCACGGCTGCCCGAGCCGCAAATATCCCAGCCCCACATCCTGAATCGCCTTGAGTTTCTGATGAATGGTCGGTACGTGCTCGAAAAACTCAACCGCCTGATTGACCGTCATGTTCAGCACTTCGTCGATATTTTTCCCCTTGTACTTCACCTGCAACGTCTCCCGGTTATACCGATGTCCGTTGCATGCCTTGCAGGTCACATAGACGTCCGGCAGAAAGTTCATCTCGATGGTCTGTACCCCCGCACCGCGGCACTCCTCGCACCGTCCCCCCTTCACATTGAACGAGAATCGGCCCGCCTTATATCCCCTGATCTGCGCATCCGGCGTCGCCTCGAACAGCTTACGGATATCGCCGAAGACATTGGAGTAGGTCGCCGGATTGCTCCGCGGACTGCGCCCGATGGGCGACTGGTCGACGATCACCAGTTTGTCGATATGCTCCATCCCCTCGATTTTGTCGTAAGGCAGCGGCTGGTCGAACGACCGGTAGAGCTCCCGCGCAATGGCCGGACGCAGCGTCTGGTTGATCAAGGTCGATTTCCCGCTGCCGCTCACCCCCGTCACCACGATCAACTTCCCGAGCGGGAACTTGACCGTAATATGCTTGAGATTGTTCCCCTTGGCCCCCTTGACAGTCAGGAATTTGCCAGACCCTTTCCTGAGTGTCGCCGGAATCTCGATCGCCCGCCGCCCGGTCAGGTAATCGGTCGTATAGGTAGGCGTTTTCAGTACTTCATCCAGTGTCCCTACCGCAGAAATCTCCCCTCCCTTTCTGCCCGCCGCCGGCCCGACATCCACCACCCAGTCCGCCGATTCGATCATCTCCTGGTCGTGCTCCACCACGATCACGCTGTTCCCCGCGTCCCGCAGCTGGCGGAGCGAATTGATGAGTTTGACATTATCCCGCTGGTGCAGCCCGATGCTCGGTTCGTCGAGGATGTAAAGCACGTTGACCAGCTTCGATCCGATCTGCGTCGCCAGCCGAATCCGCTGGCTCTCCCCGCCGCTCAGCGTCCGCGACGAGCGCGACAGCGACAGGTAGCCCAATCCCACATCCATCAGGAACCGCAACCGGTCGCGAATCTCTTTCAGAATATCCCGCGCAATGGCTTGTTGCTTCCTGGTCAATCGGTTTTCGATCCCGTCGAACCACGCGGTGAGCTCCTCGATGCTCATCGCCGAGAGCTCCGCGATGTTCTTTCCGTCGATCCGGAAGTAGAGCGAGTCCTCGCGCAGCCGCGTCCCGCCGCACACCGAACACGGCCTGCGTTCCACATACTGCTCCTTCCACTTCGTCCCGCGTTCGCCCTCTTCGGCCTCCGCTTCGAGGTAGGCGATCACCCCCTCCCAAGTCGTCATACAGCTGTTCCGCGCTCCCGACAGAGCCGTCACCCGCAGCGGCGTGGCGTCCCCGTAAAGCAAGGCGTTCATCGCCACTTCGTCCAACTCGTCGAGCGGCGTGTCGAAGGTGAAGTCGTACCGCGCCGCCAATGCCCCCATCTTGTTAAAGATGGAGTTGGTTTTCGGCTTCCCGAGCGGCTGAATCCCCCCCTTGTTAATCGACTTGCTGCCGTCCGGAATGATCCGCGAAATGTCGAACACCGTCTCCTCGCCCAATCCGTTGCAGTGTGGACAGGCCCCCTGCGGCGAGTTGAACGAAAAAGTGTGCGGTGCCGGTTCATTGTACGAAATCCCCGTCGTCGGACACATCAGGTTCCGGCTGTAATACCTGGCCTCGCCCGTCTCGTAGTCCGCCACCATCATCGTCCCTTTCCCCTGCCGCATCGCCTCTTCGAGGCTCTTTTTGATGCGTGCTTCGGCCCCTGCCTCCGCCACCGTCCGGTCGATCACCAGCTCGATGTGGTGTACTTTGTAGCGGTCGAGCTGCATTCCGGCATGCAGTTCCACAATCTCGCCGTCCACCCTCGCATAGAGGTACCCCTTCTTGATCATCGAAGCGAACAGTTCGCGATAGTGTCCTTTCCGCCCCTTCACCACCGGCGCAAGCAACGCAATCCGTTTGCCATCGAACCGTTCAATGATGAGCTCCGTAATCCGCTGGTCGCTGTAGTGCACCATCTCTTCGCCCGTCGCCTTGGAGTAGGCCACCGAAGCCCTTGCGAACAAGAGGCGCATGAAGTCGTTGATCTCGGTCACCGTCCCCACCGTCGAACGCGGGTTGCGCCCCGTGGTCTTCTGCTCGATGGAGATCACCGGACTGAGCCCCGTGATCTTGTCCACGTCCGGCCGTTCCAGCGTGCCGAAAAACTGGCGGGCATAGGCCGACAGCGTCTCGAGATACCTGCGCTGACCCTCGGCATAGATGGTGTCGAAGGCCAGCGACGATTTTCCCGAACCCGACAGACCGGTAATCACGGTCAGTTTGTTCCGCGGAATCGTGACGTCCACGTTTTTGAGGTTGTGCACTCGCGCCCCCTCGACGATAATCCGATCGTGTTTATTTTCCATTTTCTCTGAACCCTTCGGTCGGAATCATGACCTCGTAGGTCGTTCCCGCCTTGTTCGCGTACTCGTAACTCCGAATCCACGGATTGAGTATCCGCAATACTTTGTAATTCGTTCCGTATTTGGCCGCCACCGCCGACCATTCGATATTCGGGCCGCCGACCTTCACCCGTCTGTAGTTTTCGAATGCCGGCAAATAGTCCTTCCGCCGCAAGTGGAAGCCGTATTTTTTCGGATTTTCGACCAGCAGTTTGCAGGAGAGGATCCGGTAGACATACCGCATCGTCTCCTCCGGCAAAAAGAGGTCGTAGTAGGACTTCACCCCCTGGATCGCCATCCGTTTGCTGACCCCCGCCAGCCCCGCATTGTACGAAGCGGCCGCCATCGTCCAGTTGCCGTACCGTTTGTAAGCGTCGCGCAGGTACTTGCACGCCGCTTCGGTCGATTGCTCGACATGGAACCGCAGGTCGACATTGTCGCCCGTCTCGACCCCGTAATCTTTGGCCGCCGACTTCATCAGCTGCCACAGCCCCGAAGCTCCGACCGGCGAGACGGTGTTCGGGTCCAGATTGCTCTCCGCCATACAGAGATACTTGAAGTCCTCCGGAATGCCATACTTCTTCATGATCGGCTCGATGACCGGAAAGTAGCGGGTCGTCATCCGCAGCGTGCGCAACGTCCGCGATTGCATGAACATCGTGACGGTCATCTCGCGTTCCAGCGCCTCGCGCACCTCGGCATATTCGAGCGGAACCCGTTCGCCGGCAAAGGTCAGCTCCCGCGGCAAATTGGGTACGAACACCGGCGAAGCCTCGCTCGGCACCTCGGCCACAGCCGCCGGGGCCGGCGAAGGGGAAGGGCGTCCCCCCTTCCCCTGCTGGGCACAAGCCACGGTCACACTACCCGCCGAAAAAGCGGCGGCAAACAGAATCGCGATTTTTTTCATTTCAGTCGATCTACAATATGTTATCCAACGCATTTTTAATGCTGATTATTTTAAACAAATCCAATACGGTCAGCACGATGAAGACCACTAAGAGCCACCGCAGGAACTGCGTATTGATCCGCGTCGCATAGCGCGAAGCCACATAAGCGCCGATGACGTTCCCGATCGAGTGCACGAGGCCGTAGCCGTAAGCGATCTGGCCGTGATACATGAAGACGGCCAGCGAAAACGGGATGTAGAGCATCACGATGAAGCTCTTCAGCGCGTTGGCCGTAATCACGTCGTATCCCATTCCCATGATGGTCAGCCCCAGGATCACATACCCCATCCCGATCTGGAACGCGCCGCCGTAGAGTCCCACCAGAAAGAACCACAGGAGATCCAGTTTCCGCACCCCTCTCGGCGGTTTCCCGTTTCCTTTGAAGATACGGTTCGGACTGAATATCAACAACGTCAGCAGCAAAATGAGGATCGTCGCCAGCAGGATGACGAAGATCGACGGATCGACCCATGCCGCAAACTCGGCCCCCGCCAACGCTCCCAAAGCCGTCGGTATCCCTAACTTCAGCCCCAAGGAATAGTCGAGCAAATGCTGTTTCCGGAAATTGACCGCCGCAGCCGTAGCCTGGAACAGCACCGGCAGGCGGTTCGTTCCGTTAGCGATCTCGATCGGAAGCCCCAGCGCCGTATAGACCGAGATCGACACCGCCGCGGCCGCCCCGGCAAAGGTATTGACCACGCCGACGAAAATCCCGGAACAGATCAGCAGTATGACGATCGAGACGCTCATCGGCTGCTACTCCTCGCTCAGTGTGAAGTCATCGGCATCCAGGTGGGCCGGAAACCGCTTCCGGAAACCCTCCAGCTCATCGAGCGAAAGGGTGGCATGGATCATCTCCTCCCGCCCCGGCACTGCCTCCGCCAGCGGCTGCCCCAGAAAGTCGAGCACCGCCGAATCGCCCGAATAGCTGTTCCCCGGATCCGTTCCGCATCGGTTGCAGCCCACCACATAAGCCTGATTTTCGATTGCCCGCGCCCGCAGCAGCGTGCTCCACGCATACCGCCGCGCCTCCGGCCAGCTGGCCACATAAACCAGTACGTCGTAATCCTTCCGATTCCGCGAAAAGACCGGGAAACGCAAGTCGTAACAGATCATCGGGCAAATCCGAAACCCTTTGTAGTGAACGATCAGCCGCCGCTCGCTCCCCGGAGCATACCGCTCGTGCTCGCCCCCCATCCGGAACAGGTGTCGTTTGTTATAGGTCAGCCACACGCCGTCCGGAGCGACGAAAAACAGCCGGTTGAAAAATCCCGTCTCCGCCTCCGTCCGCCGGATGTGGTCGCGAATCGCCACGCTCGTAATAATCGCCTTTCCCGTCCGCATCGCCAGTTCGCGCAAAAACGAAACCGCCTCGCCCTCCATCTCCTGCGCGATCCGCTCCGGCTCCATACTGAACCCCGTGGCGAACATCTCGGGCAGGACGATCAGATCCGCCTCGCCCGCCTCCCGATCGACCCATTCGGCCACCCGCCGGCAATTTTCCGCCGACGACTCCCACCGGGTATCCATTTGAAAAACAGCTAATTTCAGTAATTTGTCCATCGCTTCGGAAAGTAAACCATCGAATCGTGCAAAGTTACGCTTCCGCCGGCTTTCCTGCAACGAAAGTCGGCGGATAATTCGGCACCCCGGTCAAACTATCGCGGAAAATTCTATCTTTGTAGCAACCAAAAAACGAAAGCGGAGAAATTGATACGAGTTGCGAATTACAATCGGCTGACCATCGCGCGCGAGACCGACAACGGGCTCTACCTGACGGACGAAGAGGGGCGCGAGGTGCTGCTCCCGAAACGATACATGCCGGAAAACTACACCGTCGGCGATCCGATGGAGGTCTTCGTCTATACCGATTCGGAAGACCGTCCGGTGGCGACGACCGAACGGCCGAAGGTCGTTGAGGGAGGGATTGCGGCCTTGCAGGCCGTGGGCTTCAACTACCACGGCACGTTCGTCGACTGGGGGCTGCCCAAAGACCTCTTCGTGCCGAAACGGAACCAGCAGGCGCCGATGATGGTCGGCGAATGGTACGCCGTGGCCTTGTACGTAGACAACGTGACGGGGCGTCCGGTGGGGACGACGAAATTGGCAACACGGGTCAATAACGACGAGATTACCGTGCGACCAAAAGAGGAGGTCGATATTCTGATCGCCGTGCGGAAACCCAAGGGATACCGAGTGGTTATCAACGACCGCCACTGGGGGATGCTCTACGACAACCAAATCTTCACCGACGTGAAACTCGGCATGCGGATGAAGGGGTACGTGCGGAAGATCGCGGAAGACCACCGGATCGACATCTCGCTGCAACAGGAGGGGTTCGACCAGGTCAAAATCGCCGCCGACGAAATCCTGAAAATGATCGACGAAGCGGGCGGCGTACTCTCCGTAGGCGACAAATCCGACCCGGAAGAGGTGCGGCTGACGACCGGAATGAGCAAAAAGACATTCAAGCGGGCGGTGGGCTATCTGATGAGCCATGGCGTGGTCGAGGGCGGCGATCGGACGGTCGAACGAATCGATCGCAAAAAATAATCGCCCGCCGACCTGTTCGGAAAAGACGAGGATTTTTGTACTTTTGCCGGTCGGTATTTTTCAGCCGACCCTAAAATTTATCTCTGCATGAAAGTCGATGTAGTTCTCGGCCTGCAATGGGGCGACGAAGGAAAAGGAAAAGTCGTCGATGTCCTCACACCGGATTTCGGCGTGATCGCTCGATTCCAGGGAGGGCCGAATGCCGGACACTCCCTCCATTTCGGCGATAAGGTACACGTATTGCGGTCGATACCGTCCGGTATTTTTCGCGAAAACGCCGTCAATATCATCGGCAACGGAGTGGTGCTCGACCCGGTGACTTTCGCCCAGGAGACCGGCGAGCTGGAGCAGTTGGGGGTGGATGTCAAGGCGAAAATACGGATCGCCAAAAAAGCACACCTCATTTTACC
This sequence comes from uncultured Rikenella sp., assembly GCF_910579375.1. Lineage (GTDB taxonomy): Bacteria > Bacteroidota > Bacteroidia > Bacteroidales > Rikenellaceae > Rikenella. The sequence goes on along the minus strand of NZ_CAJTUJ010000015.1, from coordinate 1,190 downwards.
GACCCATCGGATGCTCGACGCCGCCAGCGAAGCGGCTAAGGGGAAGGCCAAGATCGGTTCCACGCTCAAGGGGATCGGGCCGACCTATATGGACAAGACCGGCCGGAACGGGCTGCGGGTGGGGGACATCCTCTCGCCGTCGTTCATGGAGCGGTACGAACGACTGAAACAGAAGCACATCGCCATGCTCGCGCAGTTCGAAGGCTTCACATACGACATTGCGGAGTACGAAGCCCAGTGGTTCGCCGGGATCGAGACCTTGCGGCAGTTCACCATCATTGAAGCGGAACACGAGATGAACCGCCTCTTGAACAACGGGCAGGCCGTTTTGGCCGAGGGGGCGCAGGGATCGCTGCTCGATGTCGATTACGGGACTTATCCGTTCGTGACCTCGTCCAATACGGTGTGCGCCGGGGCTTGCATCGGCTTGGGTGTGGCGCCGAATCGGATCGGCGAAGTCTTCGGGATTTTCAAGGCTTATTGCACCAGAGTCGGGAGCGGGCCGTTTCCGACCGAACTCTTCGACCAGACCGGCAAGGATTTGCAGCAGATCGGGCATGAGTTCGGTGCAGTGACGGGACGGGAGCGGAGATGCGGATGGCTCGACCTCGTGGCGCTGAAGTATAGCGCGATGATCAACGGGGTGACGCAACTCATCATGATGAAATCGGACGTCCTGAACACCTTCCCGACCATTAAGGTGGCGGTGGCGTATGAGATCGGCGGACAACGGGTGACGGAGTTCCCGTATGAGACCAATGAAGAGATTACACCTATATATAAGGAATTCGAAGGGTGGAGTTGCGACATTAACGGGATTCGCCGCTATGAGGAATTTCCGCGGCAGTTCAAGGAGTATGTCGAATTTATCGAACGGGAGACGGGCGTGCCGGTGAAGATTATTTCGGTCGGGCCGGATCGGGACGAGACGATTGTCCGATGATTCGTTAAACCCTTTTTTACCTCAAATCGAGCAAGCGAAAAACAAAATCCGATTTTGTTTTTCGCTTTTTATGTATTACTTTCACCCTGTTATGAAAATCGCACTGATAGGCTACGGCAAGATGGGGCATGAGATCGAACGGATCCTGCTCTCGCGGGGACACGAAATCCCGCTGATTATCGACTTCGACACCACCGACCGGCTCACAGCAGAGAATCTGGCGGCATGCGACGTGGCGATCGAATTT
>NZ_CAJTUJ010000014.1 GCF_910579375.1 uncultured Rikenella sp. | reverse complement strand
TATTCTTTGAACCGGACGGAACCGTACCTTTCTTGAAAGAAAGGTACCCAAAGAACTTTTGCAGAGGTCGTCCCGGTGGGCCGACCACGGGTTATCTCCGCCTTGTTTCGTTGGGCTGAGATTTTCAGGCGAGGCGCGCTAATAATAAGGCTAATACCCAAGCGCGCCACACCGGAAAATCCAGCCCAACTAATCGGGCAGACACGGCCAGAGCATCCCGCAGGGATGCGCTCTAAAGTTTTTTTGGTTCTTTTTGTTCACAAAAAGAACAGTTCGAGGCGGGACAAAGAACGAGAAAAGAACGGTTATTTCAGATCGTGTTTGATTCGGCGAGCTGCCGCGATTGCCTCGTTCAGCGTCTCGCCGATCGTCTTCGGCCCCGTCGCCGTACCCGCCAGGTAGACACCCCGCTGCGCGCTCAGCACCGTACCCGTATAAGGGTTCTGCGGCGCGAAAAAGCCGTTCGCCTGCGTCGGAAGCCCCAGCGAACCGCAACACGCCGGTGCACGCATCCCCACCAACAACACCAGCATGTCCACCGTCATCCGCAGCGGACGCCCCACCAGCGTGTCCTCGACCTTGAGCTGGATGCGTTTGTCGAGCGTCTCGCCCGCCTCCGAAATCCGGCCCCGGATATAGGTCACGCCGTGTTCGACCTGCGATTTCCGGTACAGCTCCTCGTAGCCGTTGCCGAAAGCTCGCAAATCCATGTAAAAATTGGTCACCTGCACCCCCGGCACCGCCTCGGTCAACTCGATCGCCTGCTTGATGCCCGTGATGCAACACACTTTAGAGCAGTGGAACTGTCCCACTTTCTCGTCCCGCGAGCCTACGCAGTGCAGTATCGCGACCCGTTCGGGCGCCTCGCCGCTGCGCATCGCGACCCGTCCCGTGCGGAACATCCGTTCAAGTTCGGCCGAGGTGACGACGTTTTCATACATCCCGTACCCGTACTCCTCCTTGAGCCGCGCATCGAACAGGTCGAAGCCCGTCGTCACCACCGCGGCGCGCCCTTCATACCGTTCGCCGTCTGCGGTCACTGCGGTCACGCCGCTTGCATCGGAGGTCAGGGAGGCGATTTCGCACCCGATCTTCGTTTCGATCTCCTGCACTGCCGCCGAAAGTTCGTCGATCACCTCCCGGGCGGGCAACTGGGTGGGGAAAAGCCGATCCCAATCGGCTACGTGACCTCCCAACGAGGAGGAACGTTCGAGAATCAACGGCGAAAAACCCTCTTCGCGCAAAACTGCGGCGGCTTGCATCCCCGCGATGCCGCCGCCGATCACCAATATGCGTTCCTGTGCCATAGGCTGGTTTGTGTGGTCGTTTATAAGGTGGTGGAATTATAAGCTTCGGTCGATAAGGGCTGGCCGATGAATTTGCCGTTCTTGCCCAAATATTTGGCCGAGGGGTCGTACTCGACGCCCAGTTTGTCCAGCAGGAGCTCGACGGGCACCTGATGCATCTGAAGGCCCAGGTCCCACGGGTCGATCCCCATCACGAGGCCGGCCATCTCTTCGTAGGTGAGGACGGGGATGGCATACCGGCTGCCGGTCATGGCGTTGAGGGTGAATTGCCACCGGTCGAGAAACATGGCGCAGCCGGGACAATTGGCGACGATAAAGTCGGGGTGATACGGGGCCATGGATTCGAGTTTCTTCTGGGAGTTGGCGACGGAATAGCCGCGGTTGGCCTGCACGAGGTAGTTCCGGAAGCCGAATCCGCAGCAGTGGCGCCGTTCGGGGTAGTCTACGGAGGCGCCGCCCCAGGACTCGACCATGCCGGCCAACACGTAAGGAAACTCTGCCCCGCCGATCCCTTTCTTGGGAAAAACTTTGGCGTAGTGGCAGCCGATGTGGTCGACGACTTTGAGGGGTTCGCCGGTCTCGGCATTCACCAACCGCCGCACGCCTTTGGCGGCGATCTGTTCGCGCACGTGGAACATCAAATCGGAGGTGTGAACCAAGGTCTTGGGTTTCCGAAATTCGCGGCCGGTGGCTTTGAAGAGGTTCTCGCGGGCTTTTTCTTCCAATTCGGGAAAGTGGTGCCACATGTCGAGCACTTCGCTATAAATCCCGAAGGAGGTGATGCACGAGGCGACGTAGTTCTCGTAGCCGCACTCGGTCATCAGGGCGAACTGACGGGCTACGATGGCCATGGTGGTCTCCAGGGGCACGACGTCGGAGTGGTAGCCGATGCCGGTACAGGTGGTGTGCCGGGGGTCTTCGATGATGTCCATCCCGAGGTCGTTCCGCAGGATATCGAGAAAGGCTTTCTCGGAGCCGGGAAAGAAGTTCTGCCGAATGCAGCTCCGGGCGTAATAATAATGATCGTCGGCGATCTCTTTGCTGTATTCCTGCCAGTTGGCGAATCTATATTGCATCTCGCGTTGTTATCACTTGATTATTTGTACTTGCTTGGGAGGGTACTGTTCTTTTTAACTTCGCTATGCTCGTTTTCCTCCTCGCCGCTCGGCAATTTGCAAACTGTGTTTGCATTGCGCTCGCTGGCAGCGTCGGTTGTGAACAAAAAGAACAGTTCGAGGCGGGACAAGGAACGAGAAAAGAACGATCAATCACAAGGTGTGATGACCGCTGTTGAACGTATAGACATAGTTCAGGTATTCCTCTTCGTCCATCCCCAGTTCGGCCGCCTTTTTCATCGAGCAGCGTTCGATGTTTTCGAGGAACTCCGTGCCGCCGCTCACATCGAAAATACGCCGGAACTCTGCCAGGCTCTCCGGGTCGATCGCACGAGCCGGGCCAGGCCCCGCCTTTTTGTAATTGTCCGTGAACCGGGCGAAAAGGTCGTCGTCGTGTTCGTGCACCCACGCCCACACCGGGCCCTGCTCCGGGTGCATCCGCGGCGCGACACGCGTCGGATGAACGCAATATCCCAGTTCCATCATATTCTGCCCCAACAGCCTCCCCAAGGCATACTGCTGGCGTCCTTTTTCGGACTCGGTGAAAAAGCCGTATTTCTGGGACAACCGCCGCAAGGCCTGAATCACATAAGCCGGCGTATTCCCCCGCGGACACCGCGGACGGCACGACATACATTCGCCGCAGTACCAGATGGTATCGCTTTTCATCAAGGCTTCGATGCTGGCATCGTCGCGGGCCTGCACGTCGTCGACGATCTGCCGCGGGTCGTAGTTGTAGTACTCCGCAGCGGGACAAACCGCTGTACAGGCTCCGCAATTCATACAGGCGTTCAGCCCCTCGCGGAAGCGGTGATCCTGCATCAGTTCGTCGAAATATTTTCCCATGGATAGAGTCGGTGTCAATTACCGGTAAACAAAAGTACATCGGGCGATAAGATCGTCGGATAGTCTTATCACCTATTTTAGATGGGTATTTATACGTAAATCCCTGTTTGGATCCACAAGGTCTGGATGAGGGGCTCGGTCGCTCCGGGCTTCCGCGACGCGGGGAACAATGGACGACTGGGTGTGCTGGGCCGTGTCGGCAACAACGGTTACAGCTGGTCGTCCGGGGGCAGCGGAATCAACGGCTTATTTTTGCATTTCGCGGCGCAGTATCTCGATCCCTGCGATACGAGTCCTCGCGGTCACGGTCTTCAGTTGCGTTGCCTCTCGGAATAAACGGTGCCGCTCGGCACGCGAAAGCTATCCGGGTCTACCCTATCTGTGGATTGACTTTATGCGGCCGGGGCCAGCGGGGGCTGCATGAGCATAGCAAGGTTGCGGGCCTACGCCGGGGTGGCGCCGGCCCGCGCGACTCTGCGAGCCGCAAATGCTCAGCCTAACTCATCACCCAAATCTCTTGGGTTCGGCCTGTCGCCCATCCCCCCGAAGCCGCTACGCGGCTTGGGCGACGAGGCCGGCGGTTCGTAGAACCGCGTTACTTGCTCTCAGCCTATAGCAGCTGTTCGCCGCCAGCGGGGAGTGCAACGAGCCCCGACGAGTTGCAGTCCGCCGCGTGGGGTGGCGGCGAACTGCGCGACCCAAAGGGTCGCAGAAGCTCGGCCCAAAGCACCGCCTCAATTCTCCGTCCCGTGTCCGCCTCACTGCGGCTTCGCTTTCGCTCCGCCGCGCTTTTCGCGCGCCTGCGCGATTCATTCTATATTCGGCTCACCGCAAAACGAGTGAAATTCCTCTTTAAGCGGGCGGGTGACGGATTTTTCGTGCAGGATCGAGTTTTTTCGCGCGCCGTTCTTTGTCCGCGCGCCTCGCGCGATTCAGCTATATTCGGCTACCGCCGAAATAGTTGAATCGCTTCTTTAGGCGGGGCGCGCGGTCGAGCTTTGCCCCGCCTGAAACTGCCCTGCGCGGGCGGCGTCCGGGTGACCCCGGCGGGACGGGCGAAACTGTGTTTCGCTATGGCAACCTCGGCCCAATGCTCTGGTACAAAAAAGCCCGGCGAAGGCCGGGCTGGAAACATCTCAACTACAAAATCTTCGTCCGCTTCCGCGACTTACCTATCCCCGCTTTCGATTCGCCTCGCACACTGTTCTTAACTGACGGCGAAACTCTCCCCGCGTGCTCCGACGACGGCAACTTACGCTGCAAAGCAAACATCTCGTCCCGATAACGCGCCGCGGTCAGAAAGTCCAACTCTTTGGCCGCCTGTTCCATCATCTCCCGCGCCCGGGCGATCGCACTCTCGATATCCGATGCCGACATGTAATCCACCACCGGGTCTGCCACCATCGACAACGGAGCCTCCATATCGTACACCACTCCCGCATCTCCCGTCGCGCTGCCCGTTCCGAACGGCCGTTCGACCGTCGTCGCCCCCGCGGCAGCCACCTTGGCGGATGGCAGAGAGGCCGCCAGCGGAGAATCTTCTCCCAAGGTCGATTTGCTCATCTTCTGCACCGCCTGAGGCGTAATTCCGTGCGACAGGTTGTAATTCATCTGCTTCTCGCGCCGCCGCTCCGTCTCGTCGATCGTCTGGCGCATCGAGTCGGTAATCTTGTCGGCATACATAATCACCCGCCCCTCCAAGTGGCGCGCCGCACGACCCGCCGTCTGAGTCAGCGAACGCGCCGAACGCAGGAAACCCTCCTTGTCGGCGTCCATAATCGCCACCAGCGAGACCTCCGGCAAGTCCAGCCCCTCTCGCAACAGGTTGACCCCCACCAGCACGTCGAATCGACCGGCACGCAGATCGTCCATGATTTCGATCCGTTCCAAAGTATCCACATCGGAATGGATATACCGACACCGAATCCCCACCTTTTCGAAATAGCGGGTCAGCTCTTCGGCCATCCGCTTGGTCAGCGTCGTGACCAGCACGCGTTGGTCTTTCTCGGCCCGTACCTCGATCTCGCCGATCAGGTCGTCGATCTGGTCGGCTGTCGGACGTATCTCGATCTCCGGATCGAGCAGCCCCGTCGGGCGAATCACCTGCTCGACCACTACCCCTTCCGACTTGTTCAGCTCGTAGTCGGCCGGGGTGGCGCTCACGTAAACGGCCTGAGGCACTAACGCTTCGAATTCTTCGAACTTCAGCGGCCGGTTGTCGATGGCGGCCGGAAGCCGGAAACCGTACTCCACGAGGTTCTTTTTCCGGGCGTGGTCGCCGCCGTACATGGCTCGTATCTGAGGTATGGTCACGTGGCTCTCGTCAATGATGATCAGGAAGTCGTCCGGGAAGTAGTCCAGCAGACAGAATGGCCGTGTCCCGGGCAGCCGCCCGTCGAAGTAGCGCGAGTAGTTCTCGATCCCGGAGCAATAACCCAGCTCTTTGATCATTTCGAGGTCGTACTCGACCCGCTGCTTGAGCCGCTTGGCGTACTGCTCTTCGCCGCGCTGCATAAAGAAATCGTACTGGGCGGAGAGGTCGTGCTGGATCTGGATCACGGCCGAGTTGATCCGGTCGCGGGTGGTGACGAAGATATTGGCGGGATAGATGGTCACGCGATCGAGCTGCTCGAGCCGCTGGCCGGTAATCGGGTCGATGGAATGGATCTCTTCGACGGTGTCGCCCCACTGCACGATGCGATAGGCCTTATCCCCGTAGGCCACGTGCACGTCCACCGTATCCCCTGCCACGCGGAATGTGCCTCGGCTGAATTCGATGTCGTTCCGGGAGTAGAGGCCGTCGACGAGCTGATAGAGCAGTTTTTGCCGCGGCAGGTCTTCGCTCTGTTTGATTTGAATGGTATTGGCGTGGAAGTCGGAGGGGTTCCCGATCCCGTAGAGGCAGGATACGGAGCTGACGACGACGATATCGTTCCGACCGGAGAGCAGCGAGCTGGTGGTGCTGAGCCGCAGTTTCTCGATCTCGTCGTTGATGGAGAGGTCTTTCTCGATGTAGGTGTCGGAGGTGGGGAGGTAGGCTTCGGGCTGGTAGTAGTCGTAGTAGGAGACGAAGTATTCGACGGCGTTCTCGGGGAAAAATCCGCGGAATTCGCCATAAAGCTGTGCGGCGAGGGTCTTGTTGTGGCTGAGCACGAGGGCGGGTTTGCCGAGCTCCCGGATGACGTTGGCCATGGTGAAGGTCTTCCCGGAGCCGGTGACGCCCAGCAGGGTGTTATGCCGTGTCCCGTCCTGCAACGAACGAACCAAAGCGGCGATCGCTTCGGGTTGGTCGCCGGTGGGGGCGAAGTCGGAATGCAGTACGAAGTCCATCTTATCGGTTAATTAACGTCGCAGGAGAAGATATATGTTGTACTATGGGTACTTTTGAAGGATCGGTCAGCTACGACTATCGCTCCGCCCCGGGCTTCCGCGATCCGGGACGCTATGCGGCATTGGGTGACATAACGGGCTGCGGCCGGTATGGGCTGGGCTGGTCGATTACGGCTACTGAGGCTTACAGTGTGCTTTTGAATTTCGGCGAAACGCATCTGGTGCCTACAAGTCCGGCTGATCGTGCTCACGGTCTTCAGTTGCGGTGCCTCTCGGAATAAACGGACGCAAGGCGTCTTTTAATGCCAGCCTCTACCCTACTTTTGGTTGACTTTGGGTGGACGGACGCCCGGGAGGTGCCGCAATTCTCGACGCGCAAGCGGCGTGTTGCGGGCCGCCCGTGGGCAGGCGTCCGGCCCGCGCGACCCAAAGGGTCGCATAAGCACTACCCCTTTCTGTCGAATTCATCCTCAGCCTATAGTAGTTCGCCGCCAGCGGAGAGCAGCAACGAGCGCCGACGAGTTGCAGTCCGCCACCTGCCAGGGCGGCGGACTGCGCGGCTCTGTGAGCCGCAAGAGCACAGCCAACAAGTTCAGCCTTATCGCCTGAGCGGGTCGAAGCCTGCGGGGTTTGGGGTAGAGACTGGCAGCAAAAGACGCTGTGCGTCCCTCCGCGGCGGGAGGCTTCGGCCCGCACAACCCTACGGCTCACAAGAGCACTGCCTATTTATTTTCGGCCGCAGCCAGCGGAGGACGAATATTAAGGCTGAGGCGGCCAGTAAAAGACGCTGTGCGTCCCCTCCGCATCCGGGGGCTGCGGAGGGCCGACCGTTGACACGGGAACTTAGCTATTCGCTCTCGCCCCACTACCCGGGCAAAAGTACAGCCCAATCCACCGCCCAAATCTCAGCCCCCTGCTCGGCCCGGCGCGACGCGAAAACCGTAATCGGTTTTCGCGCCCGAAGAACAGGCACGGCCCAAAGCTCGCCCCAATTCTCCGCCCCGTGTCCGCCCTACTGCGGCTCCGCTTTCGCTCCGCCGCGTTTTCGCGCGCCTTGGGAAATCTTGTCAAAACGTGCCAGCACATTTTGACGATTTCCCTTTTAAGGCGTGGCGCGCGGCTTTTTCTCATCGCCCGCTGGGATTTCATCTCGATCTTGCTCACCGCAAAACGAGTAAAATCCCTCTTAAGGCAGGCGGGCGACGGATTTCACACACCGTTTGACCGCGCGCCTTGGGAAATCTTGTCAAAACACGCAAGCGAGGTTTGACGATTTCCCCCTTAAGGCGCGGCACGCGATCTGGTCATTACCCCGGCTGGAACTGTTCTTTTTAACTTCGCTCCGCTCGTTTTCCTCCTCGCCGCTCGGCAATTTGCAAACTGCGTTTGCATTGCACTCGCCGGCAGCGTCGGTTGTGAACAAAAGGAACCGAAAAAACTTCAGACGGATGCTGACGCATCCTCCAGCTGCCGGCGGCCCTAATCTTTGTTCGCACGCCACAACGACAGAATCGCCCCGAATAAAACAGTCGGTCGCCTTGAAGCAATCTTCAAGGCGACCGACAAACATCAGGAGACCGGAAATCAGAAACCGCCGAAATAAGGCTCGCACAACACCACGATCTCCTCCTGACCATGCTGCCCTGCAATCAAATAGAGACTATACAGCGTCCGCAACCGATCCAACGCCTCCTCTTCGACCAGCGCCTTCTTTGCCCCCCGGAATCGGTCGTAATAATCCACATACTCCGTCAGAACCGCCGCCGACTGTCTCGCCAGCGCATTCCCCTTGTCATACGCCCCCGCCTTGTAGTACGCCTCGACCAGATAAGGCACCATATCGTCCATCCGCAACTGCTCCAGCGGCATCTCGCGCATCGCCCGATCCAACACCTCGACCGCCCGGATCGTATCGCCCTGCTCCGTCAGCGCGTTGGCCAACCGGGCAAACGACGAACGCAGTTGCGACGCCGCAAAAGTGTTCGTAACGAACGCATCCACATAGACTCGCGGATCACCGACATTTCCGTACCGATAACGATTCATCAGGTTATCGTACAGCGTCTCCGTATCGATCCGTCCGATGCCGAACGACCGTTCGATCGGCGACTTGATCGGCACCAGCCGGTAAGCCATCCCATCCTGCTGGAGATAAGACCAGGCCTGCCCCTGTCCGCCGCCGTAATGCACCAACCCCCACTTCAAGAGATCGGCCGGCGAAGTGAAATAGATCGGCCGCGTCCAGTCGTTCGAAGCCAGCAAATCGAGAAAGACCATCTCGCCCGCTGACAACACCGACTTGTTCGGATTGATCTCCAGATAGATCGTATCCTCGATCAGATGCGCATCTTCCGGCCGAACGACCCCGCTCCGAAGCACATTCTCCTTGTTGACCGGAATCGCAATACGCCGCGCCGGCACGATGTCCATCATCGTCCCGTCCCGATCGACCACCACCCGCGTCCGCGGATCGTTGCTGTTCACCACCGTCATCACCTCCTGCGCCGTCCACGGCGTGCCGTCCGGCTTGTCCACCTCGCGGATCAGGAACTGCCCCACCGCGTCGCCATAGTATTTCTCCCGCGGCAGCGAGTGCGGAATCGCTTCCGAATCGTTGGCTTTCATCCGCATCTGGTCGATATACCAGTCGCCGCCAATGTACGACGAGTTCATCACCCGCACATCCGGCCGCACATTTTCCACCTCCTGATTGTACCACAACGGGAAGGTGTCGTTATCCCCGTAGTCGATAATAATCCCGTTGGGCAGCACGCTCGTCAGGTAGTTATACCCCATATCGCGCGCCACGTACCGATGGCTCCGGTCGTGGTCATCCCAGTTCTGCACCGCCAGCACGGTCGGCACCGACGCGCAAATCACAAACGCCACGGCAGCCGCCAGCCGCCCGTCGGTCTTGAATGCCTTGCGGCGCAACAGATCGTAGACCCACAGCAAGCCCAGCCCGATCCAGATCGCAAAGGCATAGAACGACCCGGCATAAGCATAGTCCCGCTCTCTGGGCTGCAACGGCGTCTGGTTCAGGTAGAGGATGATGGCCAGCCCGGTCATGAAGAAGAGCAGGAAAACGACCAGGAAGTTCCGCCCGTCGCGTTTGAGCTGATAGAAGAAGCCGATCAGCCCGAGGATAAACGGCAGGAAGTAGTAGGTGTTCCGCCCCCGGTTGGCCGCCACCTCCGACGGCAGATTGTCCTGCGGCCCGAGATAGAGCTCGTCGAGGGGCCGAATACCGCTCATCCAGTTCCCGTCGATGATCGAGTGGTTCTGAATATCGCTCTGCCGCCCCACGAAGTTCCAGAGGAAGTACCGCCAGTACATGTTATTGAGCTGATAGGCGAAGAAGAATTTGAGGTTCTCGCCGAAGGTCGGCACGGTCACCATCTTCCCCTCCTCCGTCCGGACTTTTCGTCCCTTGACATCCGCCCACCGTTTGTACTCCTGCACATGGCTCGCCTCGGCGCTGTACATGCGCGGGAAGAGCATCTTGGTCTTCCCGTCGTACTCGAACCCGACCACCGTAGACATCGGTCGGTACTTGCCCTCTTCGTCTACGAAATAGGAGTCGCTGTATTTCGACGCCACCGCCGGCGAGGCGTAGCTCTCGCCGTAAATGAGCGGCCGACTGCCGTATTGCTCCCGGTTGAGGAACGAAAGCAGCGCATAGGGATTGCTCGGGTTGTTGCTGTTCATCGGCGGGTTGATACCGGCGCGGATCAGCACGATGCCGTAGGTCGAGATGCCGACGATCACCATGGCCGTGGAGAGCAGAATGGTATTCCACCCGACCTGTCCGCGCTGCTGGGTCCGCCACACGCCCCAGCCGAGGCCGCACAACAACAGCACCACGAATGTCACGAGTCCGCTGTTGACTCCCAGTCCGAATCCGTTCACGAAGATCCGGTCGACGAACGCCCCGATCGACACCACCGTAGGGGTGAGGATATAGAATGCGCCGGTCAGCAAGACTGAAATGGCGCCCGGTTTCCAGAGTTCGGCTTTCGGCCGTCCGGGGAATTTCTTGAAGTAGTAGATAAAGACGAGTGCCGGGATGGCCAGCAGGTTCAAGATATGCGCCCCCACGGAGAGCCCCATCAGATAAGCGATGAGCACCAGCCAGCGGTTGCTCCCCGGCCGATCGGCAACGTTCTCCCACTTGAGAATGGCCCAGAAAACAACGGCTGTAAAGAGCGACGACAAGGCGTACACCTCGGCCTCGACGGCCGAGAACCAGAAGGTGTCGGTCCAGGTATAGGCCAACGATCCGATCGCTGCGGCACCGATCACGGCCCAGCTCTGTCCGTCGGTAAGTTCGTTCTCCTCTTTGCGGTACATGCGCCGCCCGAGATGCGCGATGCTCCAGAAGAGGAAGGCGATGGTCAGGCCGCTCTCCAAGGCCGAAAGGGCATTAATCGCCCCGGCCACCAAGGTCGGATCACCGGCAAAGATCGCTCCCAACCGGTTGATAAGAAAGAAGAAAGGGGTTCCCGGCGGGTGTCCCACTTCGAGTTTATAACTGGTGGCGATAAATTCGCTGCAATCCCACAAGCTGGCGGTGGGCTCCATGGTCAGCAGATAGGTGAGGCTGGCGATCGCGAAAACGATCCAGCCGCCCCACAGGCTGCGTTTACCAAAACTGCTCATTGACTCTCTCTTTTTCAAATGGGTGATTGGTATGCTATTTGCGGTGGCTAAGTTAATCTTTTTTTACCGATTCACTGACAGACGATTTCATTGACTATATATATTTTCATTGAGCAGGAGGGTACTGTTCTCTTTGTGAACAAAGAGAACCAGAAAACCGACGCTGCAACCGAGCGCCATCAAACTTGTTTGAATGGCCGAGGTGCAAGGAGGAACCGAGTAGCGTTCCGAGAGCAGAGACCGTTTACGGGCTATGCCGAGATAGCACGAGGAAGCCGAAGGCAACGCGTAGCCAAACTTTAGACGGAGCTGACGCATCCTAAAGCTGCCGGCGGCCCAAATCTCGGTTTGTTCGTTGGGCTGGGGTTTTCCGGTGCGGGCGCATTAGGGTAATACTCGCATTATATGCGCCCCGCCGAGAAAACCCAGCCCGACAGATTCACGAAGACTGAGGACTGCGGAGCCTAAGGAGTAGCGTAGCTATCACGAAAGTTCTTTGGGTACCTTTCTTTCAAGAAAGGTACGGTTCTATCCGGGGCAAAGAATAGAAATGGCAAGAAATGATTATCTTCGAAACGTAAACAAAAAAAATGATTTTATGAAAACATGGATTTTTACGGCGCTACTGGTTATGGCCAGCGCCGCAACCGCACACGCCCTCGTTCCGCAGCAGCAGGACAAAGAAGCCGCTAAAACAACCGCGGCCAAATCCACTTTCGCCGACTTCGAAGGTCAGGACAGCGCCGGTCGAACCGTGAAACTGTCGGACTACGTCGGACGCGGGAAATACGTTCTCGTGGACTTCTGGGCCTCGTGGTGCGGGCCGTGCCGCAAGGAAACGCCCGTGATCGCGCAAGCCTATAAAAAATACAAGGACAAAGGGCTGGAAGTCTTGGGAATTTTCGTGGCGGACAAGCCCGAGAACCTGGGCAAAGCCGTGAAAGAGTTGAACATCACCTGGCCGCAGATGATCGACACGAACAATGCCGCCGGGAAGCTTTATGGAGTGCGGGGTATTCCCCACATCGTACTGTTCGGGCCGGACGGGAAGATCGTGGCCCGCGGCCTGCGCGGAGAGGCCATCGACCGGACGCTGTCCGAATACCTGAAATAGCCCCACCGGACGGAAACAAGACGGAACCGGGTTCCTGAATCGGCCGCGAAGGCCGATTCAGGAACCCGTCTGTTTTCAGTCCTGTCAAAAGATTTCGGAGAGAATCCGCAATGAATTGACGTTATAGATCGCGTCGGTATGGTAGCCGTAGAGGTCGATCAGCCGTTCCAGCAGCGCCACCCGCTGTTCGCGCGCCAGCCTGACCGCTCCGAGCTCCTCCGGCCGACACGCGTTGAGGGTGTGGAACAGCGCCGCCTCGGTCGGAGGCATCACCAGCGTGTGGGCCGGCGGATCCGCCGTATAGAGCCCGTTCCGGTAGTCCAGCGAGTAGCCCGGGGCATAGGTGTCCCGCGGCGCATACCCCATGTATTCGGTCAGCCGCACGAGGAACCAGAGGTGGAAATTGGCCACCCCCTCCTCCATGTCGTCCAGCTCGGTGATCGCCTCCTCGACAAAACGATAGAGCCCCGGATCGGGCTCGTCGTCCTGGATCAGCCGGTAGAGCAGTTCGGAAAGAAACAGCGCGATCGAGCTCTTGACGATGTCGAACGGCATCTGGCTCAGCGCCACCCCCAGTTGAGGCTGTTCGATGTTGTGCATCTCGCTGCGCCCCGCCCACGCGTCGAAATCGAGGATAAAGAGCGGCTGGAAGAACCCCCGCGTCCCGTTCTGCGCCGAGAGCTTGGCCACGTAGCTCCGTCGGCCGTAAGCGGCCGTAAAGATGCGGACGATCAGCTTGCGGTCGCCGTACTTCATGGCGTGGAGCACGATGCCGCGCGCCTTGTAACGGCCGCGTGGCACGTTCGCTTTCTGTCCCTTGCGCGGCAGCGGCGGAGCCGGCACGTTGGGCGGAAATGCGCGGGGAGTCTCTTCGGCCATCGGTTTTCGTTTCAGTCAAAAGGGTTTCGATCCGGAGCGGAAACGGCTATCGCCGATCCTCTTCGATGCGCGACAAGAGGTACTGCCCGTAAGGATTCTTGGCCATCGGCTCGGCAATCTCCCGCAGCCGTTCCGCCGTGATCCACCCGTTCCGATAGGCGATCCCCTCCAAACAAGCCACCTTGAGCCCCTGCCGTTTTTCGATCACCTCGATAAAGGTCGAGGCCTCGCTCAGTGAGTCGTGCGTCCCGGTGTCGAGCCAGGCAAATCCCCTACCGAAAAGCTGCACCTTCAACTCGCTGTCCCGCAGGAACCGTTCATTGACGGTGGTAATCTCCAGCTCGCCCCGGGCCGACGGTTTAATCCGCTTCGCCACGTCCACTACCCGGTTGGGATAGAAGTAGAGCCCCACCACGGCATAATTGGACTTCGGGTTTTTCGGTTTCTCCTCCAGTGTCTCGGCATTGCCCTCGGCGTCGAACGAGACCACGCCGTACCGCTCGGGATCGCTCACCCGATAGCCGAAAACCGTAGCCTTCGGCGCGGTCGGATCTTCGGCTGCCGCCACCGCCTCGCGCAGCATCTCCGAGAAGCGCTGCCCGAAGAAGATATTGTCGCCCAACACCAGACAAACGGCGTCCGAACCGATAAATTGTTCGCCGATGATGAAAGCCTGCGCCAGCCCGTCCGGCGAGGGCTGTTCGGCATATTCGAACCGCACGCCGTAGTCCGACCCGTCGCCCAGCAGCCTGCGGAAACCCGGCAGGTCGTGCGGGGTCGAGATAATCAGAATCTCCCGAATCCCGGCGAGCATCAGCACCGAGATCGGATAGTAGATCATCGGTTTATCATAGATGGGGAGCATCTGTTTGCTGACCCCTTTGGTGATCGGATAGAGGCGTGTACCGGAGCCTCCGGCCAGTACGATACCTTTCATTCGCGTCGAATGGTTTTGATTGTTCGCACAAAGGTACGGTTTATTTCGATGGGTTGCGCGACCGACCCGATCCGCTCTATCGATCTCCGCGGCCGCGCCCCTCGTACCAATCGATAAAGGCGCGGTTCACCAGTCTGTTTCCCCCCGGCGTGGGGTAATCACCCGAGAAATACCAGTCTCCCGCGTGGTTCGGGCAGGCCCGGTGGAGGTTTTCGATCGTCTGGTAGACCACCTCCACGGGCGACGGGCAGCCGGAAGGCGTAATCATCCGGGCGATCCGGTCGGCGATCTCCCGATCCGTGAACGGCTCGTAGATCCGTTTGACGTGGTTCACGATCCGTTCCTTCGGCAACCCCTCCTGCGCCCGGCAGGCGGCGTAGACCTCGTCGATCCGCCCGGCCAGGCCGCGCTCGTGCAGCAGCTCGACGGCTGCGTGGAAGGCGATGAACTCGCCCATGCTCGACATGTCGATCCCGTAACAGTCCGGATAGCGTATCTGGGGCGAGCTGGAGACGATGACGATCTTCCGGGGCCGTTGCCGGCTCAGGATGTGAACGATGCTGCGCCGCAGGGTGGTGCCGCGGACGATGCTGTCGTCGATCGCCACCGCCGTATCCACGCCGGGCCGAATCGTTCCGTAGGTCGTGTCGTAGACATGCGCCGCGAGGTCGTCGCGGCTGGCGTCCTCGGCGATGAACGTGCGGAGTTTGATATCCTTCAGGGCCAGCTTCTCGCGCCGCACGCGCATCGCCATGATGTCGGTGATTTCGGCCTCGGTCAGCGTGGCCCGCGCGGCCAGCAGAGCATGGCATTTCTGTCGGTTGAACGCCTCTTCGAGCCCCTCGACCATCCCCATATAGGCCACCTCGGCGGTGTTCGGGATGAACGAGAAAACGGTGTGGGCGAAATCGGACTCGACGCGTTCCAGCACTTCGGGCACCAGCAGCCGTCCCAACGCTTTGCGTTCGCGGTAGATGTCGCGGTCGCTGCCCCGCGAGAAGTAGATGCGTTCGAAGGAACAGGGGGTCGGTCGCTCCGCCGGCCGGATGCGGGCCATGCGCCGTTCGCCGGCTTTGGTGACGATCAACGCCTCGCCGGGCCCCAGTTCGGCGACCTGCTCGGTCTCGATATCGAACGCGGTTTGCAACACGGGCCGTTCGGAAGCCACCGCGACCACCTCGTCCGAAACGTAGTAGAAAGCAGGGCGAATCCCGTGCGGGTCGCGCAAAACGAACATATCGCCGCTGCCGGTCAGACCGCCGATCACATATCCGCCGTCCCACAGCTCGGAGGCCTCGCCGAGAATCCGTTCGAAGTCGATGCGAGCCTCGATCGCCTCGTTCAAAGCGGCCCCGGAGAGCCCCATCTCCTTGCAGCGCCGATACTGCCGGTCTGCCTCGCTGTCGAGCAGGTAGCCGAGCTGTTCGAGCATGATGAAGGTATCGGCATTGTGGCGGGGATGCTGGCCGCGGGCGACGATATGGTCGAAGACCTCGTCCACGTTGGTCAGGTTGAAGTTACCGGCCAGCGCGAGGTTGCGGCACCGCCAGTTGTTCCGCCGCAGAAAGGGGTGGGTGTACGAGATGCCGGATCGTCCGGTGGTGCTGTATCGCAAGTGCCCCATGCAGACCTCGCCGAGGAAGGGTTCGAGTTCGGGGTGGGCCTCCCGGTCGCGCCGGACGGCGTCGAAGAGCTCCTGAATGGCCCCAGCCCCGACGGCGCGTTCGCGGAAAACATACTCTTCACCGGGCTCGGCATGGAGCTTGACGGAGGCGATCCCGGCCCCCTCCTGCCCGCGGTTACGCTGCTTCTCCATCAGCAGGTAGAGTTTGTTCAGCCCCCACCACCGGGTGCCGTAGCGTTGTTCGTAATGGTCGAGGGGTTTCAAGAGCCGCACCATCGCCAGGCCGCATTCGTGTTTGATTCTGTCGCTCATTTCGTCTGTTTTTTATGCCGGATCGGTTCGTTTTTCGTTTTCGACCGCCCCCGGAATACGACAAGAGGACATAGCGCAGCAATGCAACTATGTCCTCTTGGGTCGAGATTCGTCGTATGTTCGCGTTCCGAAGCCTGTTGCAGCTCCGGAACAAGGTATCGCCCCTCCGATTCGATGTTGTTGATGTCGTCGGCCCGGCGCATAGCGACGAGGGAGGCACCGAAAAAGGCAGCGCCCCGCAAAACGGACGGTATAACGGTTGTTCGAATCATGACGGCGAGGACAAAGGTAGTTTTTTTCCGCTCCGGTCGCTCCGATCCGCAGGAATTTTCTTCGCCCCGGGGCCGGCGGATTTCCCCGTTCTCCGCGCCGGACAGGCAACAGTACGGCACAAAATGTTATCTTTGCAGTATCGTATCGTTATCTTCTTCTATCGGGAATCATGACTCAAGGAACGACTGCTCCGGAAACGAACAACAATAAAGAGATCGACCTGCTGGATCTGCTCCGCCGGGTGTGGGACGCGCGGCGACGTATCGTGAAATATGCCCTGATCGGCGGGGCGGCAGGGCTCATCATCGGGTTCAGCATTCCGAAGAGCTATGTCACCACCATCAAACTGGCTCCGGAGAGCAAAAACGGCTCCCAGTCAGGAGGCGGGATGGCCGGTTTGGCGGCTATGGCGGGGATCAACCTGAGCCAGGGGGCGGGGAATGACGGGATTACGGCGGCTATTTTCCCGGAAATCGTTCGGAGCACGCCGTTTCTGTTGGAGTTCGCCGAAATTCCGGTCACGCTCTCGGCACCGAAGGGCGAGACGGGGGTGCAGATGTCGCTGTTCGATTATGTGACGGAGCATCAAAAACGGGCGTGGTGGAAGTACATCACGGCTTTCCCGGGGCAGGCGATCGGCTGGGTGACTTCGATCGGACGGGACAAGGCGGAAGAGGAGGCATTACCGGCTTTGGATTCGGTCGATTTGTTCTTTTTGCCGACGCCTTACCGCTCTTTCGTGGGGGCTTTGAACAAAATGTTGCAGGTCGAGGAGGACAAGAAGTCGTCGATGCTGGAGGTAAAGGTGACGATGCAGGATCCGCTGGTGGCGGCGGTGGTGGCGGACTCGTTGGTGATGAAGCTCCAACGATACATGACGGCTTACCGGACACAAAAGACGCGCAACGATCTGGAACAGAATATCCGTCAGAATGCGGAGGCAAAGTTACGATACTACGAGGCGGAGGACCGGCTGGTGGCGGCGGTGGATCAGAACCGGACGATCAGTTCGGAGGCGCTCCGGACGCGGATCGAGCGGCTGCGCAACGAGCGGGAGATTGCGTATAATGTTTACAATCAGACGGCGTCGCAGGTGGAGGTGACGAAGATCAAGTTGCAGGAGGAGACGCCGATTGCAACGGTGGTCGAGCCGGCTATCGTTTCGGATCGTCCGGCGGCTCCGAACAAGATGTTGTTCCTGGTGGGTTTCGCTTTTCTGGGTGCATTTATCGCAACCGGGATTGTGGTCGGAAAGTCGTTGCTGGTCTCGGCTTCGGAGGCAGGCACAGATACGGATTTGAACTCTGCAGAGCTTCAGGCATAAACAGGCGGTTTTCACTGCCGATATAACATTAAGAATGGGTGCGGTTTACAGTCCGGCTCAAGGCGGAGTTATACAAATCGCCGAAGCAGATCGAGGCGGAACGGAAGTTGGCGGTGCGACGGTTGTAGGGATTAATCAGCTCGGCCCAGTCGTTACGGTTCACACCGTGGATTTCAGATCCGGAACCGCTAAGATGACTCATCCTGTTGGGCTGGGCGAATGAGGGCATGCCCACTCTCGTTGGAGTCGACGGGGCACCTTCTGCGAACACTCTGTCGAGGTTTGGCGTACAGGCCTTTTTGAATCCGTCAACACGGATGCCGTCAAGAGTGGGCATCAGTACTTTTCGGTGTTGTTGCGCGGCTTTTTCCTCTCCCTCTTTCTTTGGTTTCGATTCAGACATGGCCATCAATCCTTGCGGCATGGCGGCGGTCCCTGATGCGGCAGCCATTGTCACGAGGCGACGCTTGATAAATGATCACCGTCATCTATCCATATTATGATGGTTGTTCCCCAAGATGATACGAATTTGACCGTAGCATGGCAGCGCCGTGAGCGCCTTGCAGTAGTTGCCCCATGCTATCTCCGGGTAATTCCAGCGATTGTCGGCAAATAGGGTGAGAACTCCAGAGGCATTTTTAGAGATGCGGCAGGCTACTTCTGCGTCGGGCGATACAACGGAGAGCGAGGGCAATTCCCGGCCCTGATTCAAGGTGTACCAATAGATATTTTCTTTCAGGGCTTTGGCTACCCTTGTGAGCGGTTTGTCGCAAACCGCTCCTTTGTCAGCCCAATAGTAATAGTTATGTGTGTCACGCGCCCATTCCTGTTCGGGACGCGAGCCATAGGCCGGCACCCAGGCGTTAGATTCCTGCCCATCGAAATCACAGTTGATTTTTAGTTCTGCACGCGATATGCGGAGTCAAGAGCCGTTTCTATCTTAAGATTGCTGATATAATCGGCCGGAACCGCATACAGCGTCACATCGCGCAAGATACCGCATACCGGATGATGGGCATATCCCGACGCATACGATATCTCCTCCACGGGGTCTACCAGCCGCAGCTCAATGATGTTTTTGCGGCCCGGCTGCACAAAACGGGTAATATCAGTCTCCCATCGGCTAAAACCTCCGCGATGTTCACGCACAGTCTTTCCGTTCACGATTAGAGTGGCGTAGCTGTATGTACCGTCGAAACGTAAAATGATTTTATGTCCTGCAAAATCCTTGGGGATATTGACTGTGCGCTTGTAAATCACCGCCTCGTCATGGGCCACACCATAGCCTTGCATGGCAAGCTCGCCGGGTACATTGACTTTTGTCCATTTGGAAGAGGGGGAAAACTTGAAGTCCCATTTACCGTTGAGATTGATGGTATGCGACTTGACTCCATTCACCCAAGAGGGTATGTTCCAGCTATTTAAAGAATAAACCGAATATGCCTCGCAATCGATGGCCGAGAAGGCCAGCACTGCGAGCGTTACAGCCGCCCGGGTTATGATATCCATTATATGAATGGTATAGAAAATTGAGGCTTAACGAACAAAGACTTTTATGGCGGAGGGAAGGCCGGGCGCCCCAGACTCCATGCGCGGCAGGAGCTGCAGGGCGGACGTCGATGCAACACCGCCCAGATCGATGACCACACGATGAGGGGCCGGTGTACCCTTCTCGGTTGACCAGTAGGTCGATTCCTGGAGATCGAAAATCTTGTCGGCAGCGTGATTGCCTGAGGCTGTATCCTCGCTGTCGGCATACAGGACTTTCCAGCTTTCCCGCGGCAGGCGCCGTCCGTCGAAACCGGCAAGGTGGATTTCGGCAATCGATGTCACGTCATCGCCATCGGTTTCGAGCATAAGATACCGTCCTTGCGCTATCGAGTCAAACCGTATGGTCTGCCATCCGTTGACCTTTGTCAGAGTGCGTTCGGCAACCGGGGAGGCGCCGTCGAAACGTCCGAGAGCGGTGCTGTCAGAATGGATCTCCGGCGACGGCAGCCGCAAACAGTCCACAACAGGATGGTCCAGTCCCTCCGACACTGCCTTTGTCGGGCCGAGAATATCGAAGACAATCACTTCGTTGTCGCCTGAGTTCAACCAGCAGCCGGGCACGTAGAGTGTCTGCTGCGGACCGATCTCCCAGATGCGGCCGATGGCGTGGCCGTTGACATACACCAGGCCCTTGCCCCAGGTCGAGAAGTCAAGGAAGGTATCTTTGGGCCGGCCTTTGACGGTGAAGGTGGCGCGGTAGGCCCCGGGGGTGCGGGCCGCGTGGTCGGACAGCGGCTCGAAATTCATGGCGGAATAGGTAGAATAGCGGTCGTGAACGGAATAGACATCCCACTCGCGACGGCCGCAAGTGAACTTGCGCCCGTCGCGGTCAATGGTCAGGCTGACTCGGTCGGTAATGCCCTTATAGTCTTTCATTGCGCCCCCGAAGTTCACCCGGCCCATCCCCTCGACGAGGATGTCGAGCCGCGCGCCGGCAGGTATAGGCGGCAGTGTGACTGAACGGTCGAAGTTGCGGCGATAAAGGTCGGCTATCCATTTGCCGTCGAGAAACACGCGGGCATAATCATGCACCTCGTCTATGTCGAGTACCGACGACTCATCGATCGAGGGCAGGATGGTGCGATAGACAATCGATCCATATCCCTGGTCAAACATCTCCATCGGCGCGATGGTGTCGGAGTGCACCGGCTCAGGCAGGTTGGACCAGAGCGGAGCATACTCCGTAAACTCGAACGGCTTGACTTTTCCCGCCTTTATGACAGGAGGGATCGGCGAGGGCCTCTTGTCGGAGAAGCCGGCAAGCGCCCGGCGCAGAGCGTGGTATTTGGGTGTGGTCTGGCCGCTCTCGCTGATGGGGGCGTCGTAGTCGTACGAGGTCACGTCGGGGGCATAGGCCGGGGAGTTGGCGCCGGCCCAATGGCCCCAGTTGGTGCCTCCGTGAGTCATGTAGAGGCTGAACGAGATGCCCTTGGACAGCATCTCTTCGATGCCCGAAATCATCACCGAGGCGTCGCGGGTCTCATGATTCGCGCCCCAGCGGTCGAACCATCCGCTCCAGAACTCAGAGCACATGAGCGGCGCGTCGGGCCGTTGCTCTTTCAGGGCGCGGAACTGGGCGTCGATATTGGCGCCGGTGCCGAAGTTGAGTGTCCAAACCGTCTCGTCCAGGCCGTTAAGCAGAAAATTCGACGACCAGTCGCACTGAAACAGTACCACCGACGGGCCGTAAAGTTCGCGGAGCATGTCGCGGATCTCGCCGACATATTTCTTATTGACGCCATAGGCGCCGTATTCGTTCTCCACCTGTACCATCAGGATGGGGCCTCCTTTGTCGACAGTGAGGTCGCCGACCTGCTCGGCCACCTGCCGCTCGAAGAGCGCCACGCGCTCCATGAATGCGGGATTGTCGTCGCGCAGCTTCAGGCCGCGATCCTTCAGAAGCCACCAGGGCAGGCCGCCCATGTCCCACTCGGCGCATACATAAGGGCCGGGGCGGAGTATCACCTTCATCCCGTTTTTCGCGCACAGCTCTATGAAGTGGCGCAGGTCATTGTTGCCGGTGAAATCGAACTTGCCGGGCTCCTCCTCGTGGGCGTTCCAGAACACATACAGGCAGATTGTATTCATACCCAGCGCCTGGCATAACTGAATGCGATTCTCCCAGTAGTCGCGGGGGATGCGCGGATAATGCAGCTCGGCGGCTTTGATCACGAAAGGCTTGCCGTCGAGCATAAAGAAGCCTTTGCCGGCCTCGAACGTGGATGCCTTGCCGCCCCAAGACTGCCAGGCGGAAAGTAAAAGCGGCAGGAGAAAAACCAGCGGGGCAAGGGTTCTTTTTATTGACATGTCCTTTGGCTCGTTTTGCTTTGTTTTGCGATAGTTCTGAGACGTGTCGGAGCGAGATTGCCGCCGGGGACGAAACGCTCGGAACGCATATATGCGAGGATGCTTGCAAGGAGCTGTCGACTGGCGATATCGTCCGATGAAGCCAATTCCGGGGCAAGCAGATCGAATGCACTGATGATTAGGCGTCCTTTGCCTACGTTTGCTTCATACAGCATCCCGAGTGCGCGGTTGTTGGTAAAGTTGTCGACAACCTCTATGATCGGTGTTGCTCCTGCGACAGAATCGCTGAAAATCACGCGGCCGCGTTTCAGCGGATGCCACCACTGCCAGTCGGTGTGGATTTCTGTAGGGAACAGTTCAAGAGATGGATGGTTGGCTGCGACAAGAAGTCCCATTCCGCCAGCCTGATTCGGGAAATGTACCGGGCTCCAGAATACCGGAACAAAATGGCTCGCCATTCCGACGATAGAATCAGCTGATGGCGAGAGTAACACTTTCCGTCCTTCTGCGAGAGCCGCCAGGGCCTCGTCAATATCGCGGGTGAGCACTATGTCTGCGGTGTCGAGGGCCGGATGATCGGGATAGATCCAGATATGCCAGCTGTTGGCATAGCTTTTATCGCCGGTCTCCACTGTAATGCTCAGCGTCATGCGGTCGGGGCCTTTCAGCCGGCCCGGGGCTATCTCTAACTTGCCCGCCTCGTTGAGTCCGACTACCAGCGGGGTACGATCCATTGTGCCGGAAGTGACGGTGTCTCCCTTGCTGTCGGTTATTGTCCACTGGACATGCGCGTCGGCCAAATCGGCCGGGCTGTAATTCGCCACCTGAATGCGTGCTGCAAAGGGCTGATGCTCACTGTAGACAGCACGGTCGAATCGTGCCAGCGGAACTACCGGAGCGGCAAACTGGCGGAACCATGAGGGAGAAGCCACTCCTTTGGAATCCCAGAACGCGTTGACCAGTCCGACAAGGGCTGTGCCTTGACCCGGGAAATCCTGCAGGCCGAGCAGCTGATAGCCGCTGATGCCCGGAGTGCGCATGGCTCTCTCGATATCCTCTTTGTAAAGCAGAGCGGCAAGGCGGCCCGATGCCTGAAGGTAATCCTCTGCCCGGTGTAGCCTCCCTTTGGCCTGCAGGTCAGCCGCCACGGCCTCAAAATTGCGGGGTGCCAGCGTACCGATGTACAAGCCTGTCTCTTTCAGGTCGGGATAGACTGCATATTGGCCGATTTCATGCGAAATGAGCGGAACGGTAGCCGGAGCCATAGCCGAAGAATAATCTCGATTAAATGTGGGAGATTCCATGTCAAACATTCCCTGGCCCCGCACCCAGCCGTCGTCGGTCCACTGTGAAATCATAAACTGGTCGTTAGGCTCGGGATGACCTCCATGCCCCTGGTCAAAGCAGAAAGACGTGGCGGCGTAAAGGTGCCGCGGGTCGGAGGTGCGCATCGTGTCTACCAGGGTGGTGATCCACCCGATGTCTGTGCTGAGCTCATTGCCTGCCGTCATCAGCATGAACGACGGATGATTGCCGTATTCCTCGATTATGCGCTTGTATTCTGCAAGAAGAAACCGCTTGGTCGGCAGCGATTCTGGCCCCTCGGGCACATCGTTCCACAGCGGAAGTTCTATCTGAAGATAGACGCCTTTGCGGTCGGCCACCTCAAAAGCCGCTTCGGGCGGACACCACGAGTGGAAGCGGAAATGATTCAGTCCCCATTCTTTCAGGGTGTTGAATTCCTTCTCCCACCCTTCGGCATCCATGGGCGGTGTGCCGGTCAGCGGAAATATGCAGCACTCCAGAGTGCCGCGCAGGAACACGGGGCGCCCGTTCACCAGCAACTGCCTGTCGCGGCTTTCAAGCGACCTCATGCCAAAGGTTTCGGCTATGGTGTCAGCCCCGGCAGAGGCTCTCAGGCGGTACAGAGCCGGATCGAACTCCGACCATGTCGATGCGCCTTTCATGGCTACGGTCCACTCCACGGTGTTCTCTCCGGTCTTCAGTTTCGCTTTGCGTTGCCCTGTGCGGGGGACATTGCCGTCGGAGGTGCCCTGCAGCTGAACAATATCCCAGTCGAGGCGTATCTGTTTGGCCGATGAGGAATTGTTGTCTATTGTCAGTACTATCCGTGCCGCCTCGAGATCGTTACTGGGATAGATTCTTGCCGATGAGATGGTTATGTCCGGCACAACAGAGAGAGAGAGGTCGCCGAGTATTCCGTTCCACTTCACCTGGGTGTGGTCGGTGTAGCAGTGGGCCATGCCGTTGCTCACGGCATACTGCTCGCTATTATCGACCGTGACGCTGATGGTGTGGGGACCTTCGCTTAACGGGGGAATGATGAAGCGATGAGGCGTGGAAAGACTCTCGCCCACACCGTCTACCGGTGTGCCGTCGATGCTTACGGCGCTGCGCCACAACACACGCCCCAGAGTCAGTTCTAGAGGCTTTCCTGCCATGCCTGAGGAAAGCTCGAAGGTGCGTGAATAAGTGGCCGGGCCTTCGTAGCGGTGGCGACGGGTCAGATACAGCAGCTGCGGCTGCTTCAGTGCGGGCCGCAGCGTGTCGGGGCGGCCTAATCCCGCAGCGTCGGTCGTGCCGGGCAATGTAATGGTGGCGGCTGGATATCCGCCCAGTTCGACTTTCCATTCTCCGGCCAGGTCGATGCGCTCACGGGCATGGCAGAGCATTGAGACGGCTCCGACAAAGAGAAGAGTGGTGATTAGGAAACGGTACATGTCATCAAGTCGATTATTGGTTCAACAGCTGGCGTATTGCATCCGAAGTGCCGCTGCCGTCCGTCTCGGCCGCGGGAGCGAACAGGGCCTTTACCTGGTGCGGTTCAAGCGAAAAAGCAGGATTGAACGCCTGCCCGGACACATAGTCGGACACTGACCGAAGAAGGCGACGTGTGGCCGGGCGTTGGTCGATATTTTTATCGGGGTCGACGCAGAGCACGAACAGACGGCCCCTCCCCACCTTGGCCTCGAACGCTATGCCGAGCTTGCGGTTGACTTCGTAGGTGTCGATGCTCTGTATCACCGGAGTCAGCGGTCCGATATCCGTCAGATTCAAGGCCCGGGCATTGTCAAGGATGTCGGTCCACTGCCAGTCGGCATACATGTCGGTGGGGAATGACCCGAATGCGGGGTGCCGGTCGTCGATCAGCGTGCCCACGATCATCGGGTCCCAGTTGAACATGATGGGGGTCCAGAAATGGGACGCGAAGCGGGTTTTACGCCCCGGGGCGTCGGACGGAACAAGCAGCACGGCCTCTCCCTGGGCCAAACGGGCAAGCGCTTCGTCGGGGTCGGTGACAAAAACGGTGCTTTCGACCGTATCGGCTTCCGGATACACCCAGATGTCCCAACTGTTGTGAATGTCGCCTTCCTCGGCATGGAGCGTGTATCGCCCCGGAGCACCGACTGCCGTCAGGTCGGCTTTGATAGGGCCGAGCGAATCGACGGTGCTCCGCATGACGCGGTCGTGGCTGACACGGCCCGAGGCGACGCGGTTGCCGGCCTCGTCCTCGATGCGCCAGTCTGTATGGCCCTGGCGGAGATCGGAGGTACCGAAATTATAAATATGAAGCGAGGCTTCGAATGGCTCGGAGGATGAATACACCCGTTTGGGCATCTTGGCCAACAGCACCCGGGGAGCGCATGACTCGCGGTATTTTTCGGGAGAGACAAGCCCCTTGCTCTCCCAAAAAGCATCGAGGAGGCCGACAAACGCACTGCCCTGGCCGGGAAAATCCTGCAGGCCGAGCAGCTGGAAGCCGCCCGAACGGTCGCTGCGCAGCAACGCTTCGTTGACTTCCTTGTATTGCAATACGGTGTGTGCGCCGGTGGCTTTGAAGAAATCTCCGGCCTGATGAAGCATTCCGCTGCGGGCGAGTCGGTCGCGGAACACCCCCATGTTTCTCGGCTCGAGCACGCCGGTATATTTCGCCATCTCCTCGAAATCGGGATACATGCAGCGCTGGCCGGTTTCATGCGCGATGACGGGGACATCTATGCTGCTTGCCGCGTTGACATCCCAATCGGTAGCCGGACGGCCTTCATATACCGTAATCCACCCTTTGGCGGTTACATGAGAGACATAGTACTGGTCGGACGGTGTGTGTGTGCGGGCTGTGCTGGCCGAATAAAGATGACGCGGGTCATGGGCCTTGCCTTTGACTATAAGGTCCTCAAGGACCGAAAAATCGCCTTCGTTTTCGTTGCCGTTGCAGTAGAGCACGAACGACGGATGATTCCCATATTCATCAAGGATGGCATACATCTCGCGCTCGAACCAGTCGCGGCGGTCGGGATGCCGGCCGACATCCTTGATCCACATCGGCAACTCTACCTGCAGGTAGAGGCCGAGCTCGTCGGCGGCATCGAACGCAGCCTCGGGAGGGCACCAGCTGTGGAAACGCACATGATTCATGCCGTAGTCACGGATAGTACGCATGATCCGGAGCCAATCCGATTTGTAGGTCGATGGATAACCGGTGAGAGGCCATACGGCGCAATCGAGAGTGCCGCGAAGATGACGGTCGATACCGTTGATTCTGATATGATGGCTTCCTTGCTCCACGCTACGCAGACCGAATCGCTCGGAGCGGAGGTCGATGCCCGCGTCGGAGCGGAGAGAGGCCGTGACGAGGTAGAGCGCCGGATCAAACTCGTCCCATAGGCGTGCATCGCGGCCAAGCGGTATATTGACCGTCAACAACGAATCGCCCGGCGTTACCGTCACGGTTTTTGCCGCCACCTGTTTGCCGGCAGGGTCGTCAACGCCAAGGGTCAGTACGCCGTCCGTCGTGGCCGTTGTCCGCACCCTGACATCGACCGAGCGTGAAGCCGCATCCGGATATAACTGAATATCCCGGATGTGCATGGCCCGCCGCGCCACGAGGTGAATATCTCCGATGATGCCGTTCCAGTTGGTCTGGGTGTATTCGGTAGTGCCGTGGTTCCACTGGTCCATCGGGAATGGCGCGCGATTGTCAACGCAGATGGTCAGCGTGTGGGTGCCCGGAGTCAGTGCGTCGCTGAGGTACCAGCGGTGAGGGGTGCTCAGGCGCTCGCCTGCGGCCACTTTGCGGCCATCGACATAGACTGTTGAAAACCAATGGCAGCGCTCCAGCTCGAGCTCCAATGCCGCGCCGGCCCAGTCGGCAGGGACGGTGACTTCACGTTGATACCAAGCCGGGCCATTGTATTCGAATTTGCGACTCAGCCGGTCAACATAAGCCGCGGTGTTTTTGATACCTTTGCCGCCGGTGTCGGTCGTGCCCGGCAAGATGATCGTCTCCGGAAGACGCGACAGATACAACTCCGACCCGGGCGTTTTGCCGAAATCCATCGGGTCTAGCTGAAATCGCCACAATCCTCCGAGATCGAGGGTGTCAGACGCCGGCCCGATTGCCGACGCGGTGGTCGATACGCATACGGCGGCAGCTATAAGGCTCCAGTATTTGATTTTCACGGTGATGACAAGTACAAGTGTGGGGTTAGTCGGCGGAGGAACCTTTCTTTAGGCGCGCCACAAGCGGGTTGCCGTTGGCGGCGACAGAGCTGAAAGGTGTCGCGCCGTGTCGGCGCCGGTCGCGGCCTCGTCGGGCCGGTCTGACCCGCGGATGTCGTTTCTTACGGGTTCGCCGGAATCGCGACGGCCGGGAGTGTCGCGATTCACGGCCCCGTCATAAGCCAATGTGGAAATGTTGTCGGGATGACGGCAAGGGATAAAACCGCGCTCTTAATAGTTCGTGGCGGTTGATTATTTGCCAAAGCGTATCGTTATGTCTTCGATGGAAGGGGTGAGCGGCAGCCCGTCGACATTCTCCGTGATGCCTACCTCTTCCGGCGAAGGCGGGATAAACCGCGACTTGACTCCGCGTATTTCGGCACCCTCGCCGGTGAGTGTCACAACGGCCCACAGCGGTTCCTCATACATCATCGAGTATTTCATCAGGCCGTAGCGATTGTTGATTTCAGGCGGGAAGCGCTTGTCGGAACGGGTGTCCTTGCCGATCCATACGTATGACGCACTGTTGATCTGCACATAGTTTATGCCGTTGATTTCGCGATGATAATTGCTGTGGTCGTGGCCGCTGAACACCAGGGCCACTTTGGAGAAGCCTGCGCGATTATTCTCCTGTTCGAGAATCGCACGCACCGCTTCGCCGTTTTTCAGGCGAAAGTCTATGCTCTGATGGGAGAACAGCACGCACCGCTTGTCGGTCGAGGCCAGGTCGCGTTTGAGCCATTCGATCTGCTGCGGATCCATCCAGTCGGTTGACTTGCCATAGTAGTTGCCGTGGTCGTAGGGATGAATGTTACCCTGCCCGTCGGCCCAGTTGTTGTTGTCGAGAACGATGAAGTGGAAGTCGCCTCGGTCAAACGAGTAATAACGACCGGGCATGCCAATGCCGGCGGCGTATCGCTCCTTGGCATAGCTGTCGCAGTCGTGATTCCCGATCACATGGTAGCGGTAGCCCGGAAAGCGGTTCCAAGCATCGAGGTAGCAGCGGTTGGCGCTGTCGAGCCGGGCAAAATCGCCGAGCTCGATAATGAAATCCGCCTGCTCTGCCGTGGCATGGTCGACAAACGCCTCAACGCGCTCAAGCCCGCCGGGCACATCCGGGGCATGAAAATCAGAGGCGATGGCAAATTTAACCGGCTCTACGCCCCGGACTGCCGGAGTCGACATGACAATGGAGGCCATGGCGACCAACAACCGCAAAAATCTTTTTTCCATGGATTATTATGTTATACGATCATGACAGTGTGTCAAATCATTCTGACAAAAATACAGATCTGTCGAACAACTTAAAATAGCCATTTATGTTTGTTTGATGGATATTCTTGCGATTTTCGCTATCCCCGCGAGGGATGATCAACCCTAAGTCTCGTTATGATTCAAAAAAAGATGGATTTATCGGAGAGCGGGCCTTCGTGCTTCCGCCGGCCTGTGTGGCCGAGCTGGAGAGCCATCCTCTGGGCGCTCAGCTCCACTTCACCGACATCGGTTATTACCCCGCTGCCGACAACCATTGCCGACAACGTGACGTGCCGATATCGCAGTGGGTGCAGATCTATTGCCGGTCGGGGCGGGGATGGTATTCGGTGGATGGGAAACACTATGACGTCAGATCCAATCATTATTTCGTGCTTCCGGCCGGGCGACCGCACGCCTATGGCGCCGACGATTCCGACCCCTGGACAATATATTGGATTCACTACAAGGGGTCGCTGGCCTCCCTTTTTGCACCTCCGACGATAGCGCCTACGCTGCTGAACTCTGATGCGAACAGCCGTATAAGCAACCGGATCGAATTGTTTGAGGAGATAATGACCACACTCGAACGCGGGTACTCGCACGAGTCTCTGATATACTCGTGTGCCACGCTGATATACTTCCTCTCGACACTGAAACAGGTGGATCGCTACAGAGCGGCAGGAATGACCGCCGGCGACATGGCCGGCAGGGACAAATCAAGCAGGGTGGATGCCGTGATAGGATACATGACGGAAAACATCGAACAACCGCTTCGGCTGACTGATATGGCGGCACATGTCCATGTCTCGCCTTGTTATCTCAGCCATCTGTTCGCCTCACACACCGGACAGTCGCCCATGAAATATTTGAAGCAGCTGCGCATACGACACGCTTGTCAGCTGCTTGACTTCACTTCGCTGCATATAAATCAGATATGCCACAAAGTAGGCGTTGCCGATCCCTACTACTTCAGCCGTCTGTTCACCTCGATAATGGGCATATCCCCCACCGAATACCGTCGCCGGCCGAAAGGATAGTCGTATCTCCACGCTTTTCGGGCCAAGTCTCCAAAAAGAATGGTTCCGGCTCGTAGCCAATGATTGGCATATAAATAATAGTACTTTTAAGAGAACCGGAAAACCGACGCTGCCAGCGAGGGCAATGCAAACGTAGTTTGCAAATTGCCGAGCGGCGAGGAGGAACCGGGTAGCGTTCCGAGAGCAGAGACCGTTTACGGGCTATGCAGAGGTAGCACGAGGAAGACGAAGGCAACACGAAGCCAAACTTCAGAGCGTATCCCTGCGGGATGCTTTGACCGTGCCAGCCCGGTCTTTGGGGTACCGTACGTTGATAGAATCCGGTTATCAATTAAAAGTACGACAAATTAAGAGGCTGCGTAGCAATGACCTGCAACACATTCTCCTATTATCGAAAGACGAACAAGGCTGCGACACGGTCAGCCTTTTTGATCTAACTGCCCGTACAATTTGAACTTATAGCGACCGTGGGCAAGACTTACCAATTTCTTATCTATCCATTGCCCACACCTCGCACGGATTCTTTTTCATCTGTCAACCGTCAGATAAGTAATTTCAGACCGCATCAAAATATAGCAAAAAAACGGAACTTTTTCAAGGAGCGACACTCTTTCAAGATAATCGAACATTAGGTAACAAAAGGGAATAGGATCGGTAAACGTTTCGCGAAATTTGACCGAGTAGTGCAGATACGGGCCGGTCGAGTTGCCGGAATTCCCGGTTTACTCATTCCTTGCCACTTTCTCATTGTTTATCCGCTCTTTGAAGACCTTAAGCGTCGTATCGAGTATATCCCGCTCAACCTCTCTCATATAAGCAGCCATCCGGGCAAAGTCTATCTCGCCCTGATCGGTAACCGGCAACAATAACTTCTCACGTTTTATACGCTCATCGTTTATCTCCCGATTAAAGCCGTATTTCTCCGATAATCTATTGATAATCGGAATCATAAACAGATAGGCATATTTATCCAGCCCCTCGCGCCTTAATTTCGTCACATGATCGCTGGCGACGAAAGCATATCGGTGGTAAAAAGCGCTGCCGACACTACCGCTATTAGCCAACGTCAAACAATCCTCAAACCTTCTTACGCCACCATCGTTACCGATAAATCCATCGATGCCATTATTGAGGGACGTGGAAGATACATAAGGTATCCGGCCCGTTGTGTGGTCGGCTTTCTTGAGTCGCTTACCCCGCTGAATTTCAGTAAACACCTCGGTAAAATAAAAAGCTTTCCAGTTGGAGTCGAATAGGCTACCCCCCCCCCC